>NZ_LZGZ01000047.1:0-7911 GCF_001690515.1 Gilliamella sp. Fer4-1
GCTTTCTAATAAAAAATGTATCCCTTTTTTTAACAAAAATTCAGAAAACTGGATTGAATCATAACTGCCTATAAGTATTGTTGATGCTTGAATAGGTATACAGCGGTTGATATTTTCTGATAATAGTTCTGCATCGTCTTCATCTTTAATATCTAAAATAACTACTTCATACTTATTCCAACGAGGATCTTCTTTCAACTCGGATAATTCTAATGGGATAACCTCCATGCTCAATACATTATAAAGAAATAACACAGAACGAATCTTTTCAATCAATTCACTTCTTTTACTTAAAATTGCGACTTGAAAACCAGATATACGTCCAACAACAAATTCTTGTGAAGAATCGTTTGATCCATTTGTATCTTTTTTATTACCAAATAATTGCATAAGAATTCCAATAACCTTTTATTCAATAAAGCCCATATCGTTAATAAATTTTTGACTTTCGTTAGACACAGGTACAGTTTTACGTCTTTGTTTATCAATGTTATTTTTAATATTGAAGAAGCCATTAATCACATCAGTACGATCCAAAATTGGTAACTCTACTCCATCAAAACTATTATTCGATGTCACTAAGTTAACTGTCGCAAATACAACCATTTCCGTTTTACCACGAGTTGTTGTTGCACTACGAGCTATTGCACCTAAAATAGGAATCTCACTAATAAAAGGAAGCCGAGACAATTGTTCTTCATCTTGTTCGTTAATTAATCCAGCAATAACAAAACTATCTCCATTAGATAAGTCGATAGTTGAGCTTGCTCTTCGAGTTGATAACGTTGGGATATTATAGTTATTAAACGCATATGAACCAGAAACTGAGCTGACTTCATTATCAATAAATAGCCTAATACGCTTATCATTATTAACTTTAGTGCTAATATTTAATTTAATACCATACTCTTTATAGGTAATATTTGCATCACCATCTTTATTCTTAGTTACAATGGGTATTTCACCACCGACTAAAAATGAGGCACTTTCACCTGATAGAACCGACAAATTGGGTTGCGCTAAAACTTTAGCTAAATGATCATTTTTAATTGCCCTAATCACTGTAGTAATATTGTGGATATCAAATCCTTTTTTCAGCCCTAATAATGTGAACTCTCCTACACCATTCATAGCCGAACCACCAGCCATCATGCTGTCCAAAGTTAAACTTTGCCATTCAATACCTAATGAATCAGTAAATTCTTTACTAACCTCAACAAAGGTTAGTTTCACATTAACCTGATATTCTTCAATTACTCTAATATTATCAATAATATTGCTATAAATATAATGATCCTGAAACGATAGATCCGGCTTAACTGATACATCTCCTGACGCCTCTGTTCGAATTCGCTCGGAATTTTGCCCAACAAGTGAACCCACAACTGTAATAATTTTATTTTTTGTTGTACTATCAGGCGTGGTTCCGTTTAGTACATAGACAAATCGTCCACTAGGATCTCCATTATCATAACGATCTATTGTCACGCTACTATTTGGGAAGTTTTGAGCTAACCTATACGTGATTTGAGACAAAAGTGGATCAACATTAATAGTATCATTAATGATAATATTGTTTGCATCATCATAAACTATCAAACTGGTTCTACCATTTGATTTTCCATATATAATTAATGATTTGCCCTCAATGACCTCATAATTTGCTACAGTATCTTGACTAATGAACACTGTACCTACATTATCAGGTAAAACAATTGTTTTACTTTGCCCAACTTGTAAATTATGAATATTAGCAAAAGCTAATGGAGAAATTCCCATAAATAATAAGCAAAAGAGAAGCTTAATTTTATGTATAATTGATCTAATTTTTATTAGCATTCTTAGTTACCTTTGAGCAAATTAATCCGTTTCTGTTTCTCTAAAAAGATATCTTTATCAGATAGTGGCCATTTCTTTTCTTTATCACTTAACGAACGTAGTCCATCTTCAACATTTTTTTTGTAAATACTCGGGTATATCATAATTTTAGAGTTCGTCATTAATGTTCTTAGCAATTTTATTTCTTGATTAGAAAGCTCTAGTTGAATTTGCCCTGTATCATTTTTTTGGAAATTTGGATCAAATTCATCGCCTAAATCAATATAGAGGATTTTCTTGCCAACAATAATTGGTTTTATACGATTTTTAGCAAAATCATTACTTGGCGAAACCAACTTTCCCTCTTCATTGTTATTACGAGTGCGCACTGTTTCATCAGAATAAAATAGATAAAGATCAACAAGGTCACCACTTTTCAAATTCTTCGTTAAATAAAAATCCATCTTTTCTAATTTAAATGGAAACATATAATTCCCTTCCTTTAATGCTAAAAGTAGGTAATCAGGCGAATTAGGTGAAGCAATAAAACTACGTTCAATAAAAGAATCTTTCGCAATATGGTTCTTAGCGACATAAGCATCAATTTCCGCCGAATCAGTTATATATTTCGACTTTTCACTGCTGTCTTTGTCAACTTCTATCGACTTAAAATAATAATCATCTTTAGTTAATATCGTTTTCTTATTGATAGTATGTTTTGCAAAAGCAACCGATATCATCTCTGTCTTTGGTAGCTCTATTTTAGGTTCTTCTGCTACAGCCTGCTGCTCAACTGGACTTTCAACAACAGCAGGAGGAGAAGACTTTGTAAATAATAATGCTAGTCCAACAACTAACATTAATACATATAAAATAATTAACTTCTTATCTTTCATGCAAACTCCATATAGTACCCAATATTTATCGTTGTCTCAGTTGCATTCATTTATTTTCTAAATAAAAATCAAATGCAAAACAATGAGCCTTCCCTTTTGAATTCAGACCTGCATAAAAATCTTTCACTCTTGAATTTTGTTTAGTTTTTATATTTAAAACTAACGTCTTTTCAGCCGTCAACGTTCCTGTGACGTTAGAAAAATCTCGTTCACTATGCGAAATTCGGTTAATAATATAATTTATACCCGCTGCTGGCAATGTGACCTTATAAAATGATAATTTGAACTCTGTTGGAGAAATTTTTTCAATTAAGTATTCATTCTTATTTAATTGACTTACAGTTTCGATAGTAATTCGGCTAAATTTGTCATGCTCACCAGAACGAACTGCTAAAATAGTTGATTTAGTTGCTGGTTGCTTTGCTTGATCATTTTGTTTAGAAACGCTAGAATCGTTGGCCTTTTCTGGTTTTGAATAAATCGCACTAGAATCTACCGGCTTGTCTGTAGCCGTTTCTAATTTAGTCATATTAGATAATTTAGCACGCAAGGTCGAACTTTCTACATTCTCCGATTTAATCCCTTTTTCTGATTTTACAATTATCTCTTTTTCAGATATCTGTTTTGATGCTATTCTTTCAGTTGTATATTTCTTTTGATTCTCAGCTTGTCCAGATGTAATTTCATTAAATTTGATAGCTTTATTGGGTTCAATTTGTTTTAATTCTTGAATTAATATTTCTGGATCATTAGATAATTTATGCGCTATGCAAAATGACTTAGCTAGTTGCATTTTATTCAATTTTACCAACGTATAAAGTAAATTATGAAGAATGGTTTGATCACGGTATCCTTTTGTATATAGAATATTTAGATGCTTATAGGCTTCATTATATTCTTTATTCAAAATTGATAACATGGCCAAATTATTTGTGACTTTATTTTCATCATAAAAATTTTCTCTAGCTAAATTAAACGAATAAAGCGCAGCATCATATTGCCGTTTTTTCAATAAAATAACACCTTTTATATTATAAGCTTCTCCATTTTTACCATTGATTGCAATCGCTTTATCTAAATATGTTAACGCCGTATCATTATTACCAAGCCTAGACTCAACATGACCGTATAAAACAAAAACGCTTTCGTTATTAGTTTTATTTAAAACCGGTGTTAAAACCCTTTTTGCTGCATCGAAATCATTAGAAAGGTAGTAGATCCGAGCAAGCTTATACCTTGTATCTACGGTATCAAAACGTTGTAAACGTTGTTTATAAAGCTCAATTAAACCGCCATAATTTTTTGTTGTTTCATGAATGTAGATTTTCTGTTGTTCATTTAAATCATATTTTAAAGTGCTATTTTGACACCCAGTGACAAAAAATAATACAGAGCACACCACAATATATTTCGTTTTTATTAACTCTATCGGCTTACAGCATATTGAAAAGCAATTCATTATCTCTAAATCCTTATCTATTACTTAATGTTGACACAATATTCATAACAACAGGTCCTGCAATGATAACAAGAACAGGTGCAAGGAAAAAAACCATCATAGGTACTGTCATCTTAGCTGCAATAGCCGCAATTCTTTCTTCTATCGTTAATTTTTGCATCTCTCTAATTTCTGCTGATAACTCTAATAAAGCCTCATAAATTGAGTTACCATAACTGATACTTCTTCTTAAAGTCACACAAAACATTCTAATCTCTTTACAAGGTACTTCTCGCTGAATCAAATCAATAGAAAGTTCTATACCATTCACATCCATCATTAAACAAGCTCTTTCTAAAATAGCGGCCACATCACTATTGATTGGCTTTACTCTGATGCTTAAATACCGAAAACCATTTTCAACAGTCATGCCTGATCTAACCATAATTGCCATCATATCGATAATCAATGGTAAATCGCGGGAAACTTTTCTGATTCTCTTTTCTGTCTGCCTTTTTACTAGCCTATCTGGTAGAATAATAACTACAATAATAATTACCAACAAAGCAATTAGCAACACACTTGAACTAAGTTCAATAAACGAAAAAAGTTGGTTAAACAAATAGAATAGCGAAAAAATAATAATGACTGAGTACACTTTCCAATTGTTTTTCTCTTGAAACTGACGTAAAAAACTGAGGCTTAAACTATTTTTAGCAGCAATTTTTTCAAAAGCAGTATCTTTTTGGTTTACATGTTTTTTTGGCGTTTTCTTTTCTTTATTTTCGCTGTTCAAAAGCAAGCTAATTTTTTCTTTTCGTTGATATAACCAATAGGAACTAAATAGCTCGCTACAACCAAAGTAAATTAAAAAAATTGGAATTAATATATGCAATAAACTATCCATAATTTAAATAATCTTATTAATCATACCATTAATTATCAAAAAACCTATAACTACACTAGCTACAACATAATATAAAAGATAGTGACCAATGGCTGTATCAACTAAATAGTTGTAGTGTGTTTCTGAAATTCCTTTAAGTGCAAAAATAAAGCCAAAAGGCATGCAACCTAAAATTTTGATTGACATCCTTAATTCAGCAGTTTTACCATCTCGAGTTTTAGTAAGGATGCGATTATTTGTTAACATTTTTGCTAATCGATTAAAAATTTCTTTTAATTCACCGCCACTATCAAGATTAACCATTATAGTTAAAATAAAAAAATAATATTCTGGAAACGGAAGTCGCTGGTAGGAATTAAATAAGACACTTTCAGCACTTTCGCCAAGTTCTAGTCGGCTATCAATTTCCTTCATTATTTTACCAACAATTCCATCAATAGAGTTTCCACATACTTTAAACCCTGTTGTCACGGCATAGCCAGACGACACAACACCAGAAAAAGCGTTTAACGCTTCTGGAAATGTTTCGTAAAACTTTTTTGAAATCTGTTTTTTCTTAAAGAAAATAATGGCAACAATTGTAGCAATAAAGCTAGCAGGAATTACTATGTAATTGCCATAGCCGATATATCGTTGATTCAAAAATATGCCCGCAATAATACCAACTAAAATATATACAATCAATCTAGCTTTCGATTGCTCTATCATTAGTATTGCATAATAAGATTTAATTATTATTTTTAGATCCAAAGCTATTTGAGCAAAAAAAGATCTTTTTCGTTTAGTTAATCGTTCTTCAACTAAACTAACTAAAGACGAATTTTTTTTGACCTCGACTCTATAGAAAGCTTGTAATCTTTCTCGACGATTGCGCAACGAAAAAATATTCGTAACACCAACAAGAACGAGTACAATTGAAAGAACGATTATCATGTTGTAATCCCCATCGCAGTAAACATAAGCTTTTCTAAAATTTCTGACATTTCGTAATATTGGGCGCCTTCATAAAGCGCAGAGCGTTTCACCAATCCATTACAGATAAATTCACCTTGAATCTTACCTTGATCATTTCTTTCATCGCTGATCTGGAATTTAAAAACATCGTGTGTGACAATATTACCAGACTCTACACCAAGAACTTCAGTGATGCTCATTACTTTACGCTGCCCATCTGGAAGACGTGAAACTTGAATAATAAAATTGACTGAAGAACTGATATAACTTTTAATGGCAATCATGGGTAATTCAGATTGAGCCATAATAATCATACTTTCTAGCCGAGATAACGCATCTTTAGCGGTATTAGCATGCAGTGTTGACATTGAACCATTGTGACCAGTATTCATAGCTTGAAGCATTTCAAATGCCTCTTCCCCGCGACATTCCCCTACGATAATTCGATCTGGACGCATACGCAATGCATTAACCAATAGATCTCTCATAGTTACTCTTCCTCGACCATCATCGCTACCGGTTTTGGTTTCCAGTCTAAGAACATGGTCTTGTTGTAACCTTAACTCCGCAGCATCTTCCAGTGTAATAGTACGTTCATGCTCGCCAATAAATCCAGATAATGCATTAAGCATTGTTGTTTTACCTGAACCAGTACCACCCGAAACAATAATATTCATTCGGCAACGCGCTGCAATAACTAAAAAGTTTGCCATATGCTCATTTAAAGAACCAAACTTTATTAAATCATGGAATGTTCGACGGCCAGTACCAAATTTACGAATTGACATGGATGTGCCATCAATGGCAACGGGAGGAATAACAACATTAAGACGACTACCATCAGGCATACGTGAGTCAACTAAAGGGTGTGATTCATCGATATTTTTGCCAACTTTATTAACTAAACGCCTTGCAATATCAAGAAGCTGGCGTTCGTTGATAAAAAACTTATCAGATTTACTAAGAATTCCTCCGCGCTCAACATAAATACTATAAGGACCATTTACTAAAATATCATTAACTGCTTCATCTTTCATCAACGAATCGATAGGACCATAGCCAACAATTTCGTCGCAAATCATATTTGCCAGCACACTTGATTCATCTGCCGTAATACTGACACCACCAGAATTAACAATATTTCTGATTACAGACTGAACTTCACGGAGAACCTGATTCGGATCACTCTTCAACTGCTCAATCAATTCAAGGTCAAGAACCTGAAATACTAAATCACGAACTTCACCCCACTCATTAGAAAACTTAAACGCTTCATTAACCATGCTATACTTTCATTATTATTGTTATTGTAATAGTAGTAAAGTAGCCAACTACTTTGACTACTTTTATCTTATTATTGCGAAGATAATCCTAACGGATTATCCCCGAACAGTATGACTAAGTTGTATATAACCATACAGTAGAATATGAATTATTAATAATCATCATCCACTAAAATAAATTAATACACTTTAGTTCGTAATTAACCTAGGAAGTAATAGTAGTTGTTAGTTTTTCCTTCAGAGAACTAAATACATTACTCAACATGTCTTTTACAGGACCGCTGTCTTTATTAAAGATAACTAATACTACTGCCGCAACACCAGCTGCAACGATAGCATATTCAATCGCTGTAACACCTTTTTCGTTTTTAACAAATTTGCCTACAAAATTTCTAGTTTGAGCACGAAGTGCTGATAAATACATCATAGTTTTCTCCTTTAAATATTTCTTACATTTCTTTTATTTTAAAATATCGCTTTCTAACCAGAAAGTGGGTGTATAATATACCCAATTATCTTTTTTTCCAAGATGGTAAATAAAAAATAATTGATGATAATTTATTATTAACCATAGAAATAAAAATCAATTGTTTGATTTTTTAGCGTATTTTTTCA
>NZ_LZGZ01000048.1:0-4030 GCF_001690515.1 Gilliamella sp. Fer4-1
ATGGGCAACAGTTAGTTGAAATCATAAATAAATATAACCAATAAAAATCAATATGATGATTTATAATAATTGATAAATCATCATATTTTATGTTGTATTAACTATGCTTTTTTAAAACCGCATAAAAAAAACCATCACCACCATTTTCAATAGGTAAAAATTGTTTAAGTTCACCTTGTAATTTGGCGCTGGTGTTTTCTTGTAAAAAACGCTCAATTTGTAATTTATTTTCGTCTGGTAGAATTGAACAAGTGGCATAAACTAAAGTACCACCAATTTTTAAATAAGACCAAATATTAGTTAAGATTGCATGTTGTAGCTCAGTTAATTGGGCAATATCATTATCTCGGCGTAACCATTTTATATCTGGATGACGGCGGATAACGCCTGTTGCGGAGCAAGGTGCATCCAATAAAATACGGTCAAACGAACGCCCCTCACACCACAGCTCTGGCGTTAAGCCATCGCCAACTTTGACGTCAGCATGCTGTTTCAAACGAGTTAAATTTTCATCAATACGTTTGGCTCGGTTTGCATCCACATCCACAGCTAACACTTGTGCCTTTGGCGCTATCTCTAAAATATGCGTGGTTTTACCACCAGGTGCAGCACAAAGATCCAGAATTTGCTCACCATTTTGTGGTGCTAATAAATAAGCAGCATACTGAGCAGACAAGTCTTGTACTGTCACTGCACCATCATCAAAATGAGGTAATTTAGCGACATTGACGGGCGACAATAACCGCAATGCACAAGGTAATTGATCATGCGGTTCTGACTCAACGTGCTGTTTTGCTAGCAGTTGTTGATATTCTTGAATTGAATATTGGTTTTGGTTAACCCGCAACCACATTGGCGGTTTTTGGTTATTCGCATCAATAATTGTTTGCCACTGCTGTGGGTAAGCTTGCTTTATACGAGTCAATAACCAACTTGGGTGTAATGTTCGGCTATTTTGTTGCTTATCATCTTGCATAAATTTTTGTTGTAATGATGCTTGCTGGCGCAAAAACTCACGTAACACGCCATTAACTAATCCTTTTAATGGCGCTTTTTGCAAAGTATTTACAGCATCAACTGTTTCACCAACAGCGGCATGTTCGGGAATACGTGTATAAAGGATCTGGTAAATACCCACTAACAATAAATAGTGCAAAACCCTATTTTTACCTGTCAAAACCTTACTCATTAAGATATGGATATAGAAATTGAGCTCGGGTAATACTCGCATCACACCAAAACACATTTCTTGCACTAGAGCTCGATCTTTATCCGCTATTTTGTGATGCAAAGCAGTCAGTGTGGCACTTAATGATTGCCCTTCTTCTAATACATTAAAAATAGCTTGCGCACAAACAGCTCGTATATTTTGGTGTAATTTTTTATTCATAAATCATGACAACCTTAATTTATCTATTGTGATTAGTTTATAAAATTAAAGATCCAATCCAACCAGCAATAAATAATGGAATATTAAAATGGGTAAATGTTGGGATAACACTGTCTCGAATATGGTCATGTTGCCCATCACTATTTAATCCAGATGATGTCGCTAAAATAGTATCTGATGGTGGTGATCCTGCATCACCAATCGCACCCGATGCGCCAATTAAACATACCGTGGCAATCGGTGAAAAACCAAGTTGTACACAAAGTGGCACATAAACAGCTGCAATGATTGGGACGGTTGAAAATGAAGACCCAATCCCTAATGTAATAACCAAGCCAATTAGCATCATTACAAAGGCAGCAATCACTTTATTTCCTGCAAATAAAGCTGCACTATTAATAACAAGCGGTTCAATTTCATGCGTTTGTTTTAATACTTCGGCAAAGCCTTGTGCTGAAATCATCACAAAACCGATCATTGCCATCATTTTGATACCATCAGTAAAAACACCATCCGCTTCGCCCCATTTAATCGAACCCGATACAATAAAGCAAATAAAACCAATTAAGGCACCTAAAATCATTGAGCCAGTATAAAGTTGAACGGAAAAAGATAACGCAATTGCCAATAATGAAACAATAAGTGAATGCTTATTCACCTCTTTTACAGCACCTTGATTCGCTTCGCTACGAATAATTTTATATTCTCTTGGTTTACGATAACTAACAAAGATAGCCCATAATAAGCCAACAAACATACCTAACGCAGGAATAGCCATGGCATGCATTACATTAACATGGCTTACATCCATGCCAGATGCGGTAATATTTTTTAATAAGATTTGGTGCAAGAAGATATTGCCAAATCCCACCGGTAAAAACATATAAGGAGTAATTAATCCGAATGTCATAATACACGCAATCATTCTTCTATCAAGCTGTAGCCGTGACATCACATATAATAGGGGCGGAATTAAAAGAGGTATAAAGGCGATATGAATCGGAATTACATTTTGAGAAGAAATACTTACTAGTCCAATAATAACAATCAAAATCCATTTGATACGTTTTTTAGCATCACTTGATGTCAGCTGTTTAATCGCTTTATCTGCCAATAATTCTGGTAAACCAGATTTTGATATCGCCACAGCAAATGCACCTAGCATGGCATAAGAAAGTGCAATATTTGCCCCATTGCTGATGCCTGTGTTAAAGGCATCAATGGTTTCTTTTAACGATAAATGGCTAAATAAACCGCCAACAAATGCCCCAACGATTAAGCTAATAACAACATGGACACGGCAAAGCGATAAAATTAACATACAAATTACCGCAACCACAACTGCATTTATTGACGAGAACAAATCAAGCATTGTATTCATAAGATAGATTCTTAGTTAAGAAGCAAAGCTTATTATTGTAGGCGATAGGTATTGAAAGTGCAATTGATAGTGTATACTCACTGTTTTGCAATAGACAAAACCAAATTTGTGTTACTGAAGTCATTTTAAGCATAAAAGCTTTTATATTAAAGTCAATATATTAAAGTCACGTTATTGTGGAGCGTTGTTAATGAGAAATAATATCGACGGACATTTTTTATTAATTGGTTTAATGGCCTACCCTATTCGCCATAGTTTATCCCCGCAAATGCAAAATACGATTTATTCAAAATTGAATGTTCCTTATGTTTATTTAGCATTTGAAGTTGATCAAGAAAAACTTGCTGATGCAATTAAAGGACTTAGAGCATTAGGTTTGCGTGGCAGTGCGGTATCAATGCCCAATAAGCAGCTTGTCTGCCAGTACCTTGATAAGTTAACACCGGCCGTTGAACTAAGTGGCGCGTGTAATACTATTTCCAATGATAATGGTGTGTTAACTGGCTATAACACAGACGGAATGGGTTACATGCGTATGCTTAAAGAAGCCAATATTGATGTGATAGGCAAAAAAATAACCATTCTCGGAGCAGGCGGTGCAGCAACCGCCATAGTTGTGCAAGCAGCACTTGATGGAGTAAAAGCAATCACCATCTTTAATCAAAAAGATGAATGCTATACAAAGATAGAAGCCATTGCGAAAAAATTGAATCAAACGAGTCAATGCTATGTGCGTGTTATCGATCTCGCCGATAAAGATCAATTACGCAAAGAGATTGCAGATAGTGTTGTGCTTTGTAATGCAACAGGTGTTGGGATGAAGCCGTTAGAGGGGCAAAGCTTAATTACTGATGCCACGATGTTAAGACCTGATCTTATTGTTACCGACTGCATTTACAGCCCACGAAAAACCAAGCTATTAGAAATGGCGGAGCAACAAGGTTGCCGAACATTAAACGGTATTGGCATGATGCTATGGCAAGGTGCTGCTCAAATAAAAATTTGGACGGGTGAAGATGCACCGATTGAATATGTGAAAGAACAAATGGGTTTTAATGATTAATGAATAATCTAAGTTTTTAACGATTTTATTCATGATGGATAATCAGTGATAAATATTGTTAAGCGTTATAAAATCACCGTCTATTAATGCAATTGCTAGCTAATGGAATATGAAATGAAAACAATTACCATAAAAGAACTTGAGATCGGTTTGGGTGCACCTAAAATTATTGTACCTATTGTGGGTAAGACTCAAG
>NZ_LZGZ01000049.1:0-685 GCF_001690515.1 Gilliamella sp. Fer4-1
AAGGAAATATTATGCGGATAGCCATAACAATTTTTTTTCTTTTTCTTTTATCTGCTTGTCATGCTCGAACGGCTGATCAAGCATATAAAGAAGGAAAGTATTTGGAAAGTATCAGTTTATTAACTGCCAGTATTGATGAAAAAGGGCAAGCGAAATTTGATAAAGGTAGAGCTGAAAAGTTACGCACTATAGTAAGTAATGTTATGGCTCATTATGAGGCGGATTTGGCTCACACAGCAAATACAGATTATCAACATCGTATTGACGCTTATCAAAGCTTACTTAAAATGAAAATGATGTTGAGCGATCGTTTTTATAGCCAAACTGTCAGCTTTTTTAATGATAAATACGATATCAAAAAGTTAGAAGAAACAATTGCTAAACAATATTATGATTATGGTAACTCTATAACTGGAACAGACAGCGAAAGTTACAGAAAAAGAGCTGATTTATATCAAAAAGGATTTGAGCAATATAACTATAAAAATATTGAAAGCTTATACAAAAATGCAAAAACAAAATATATGCAACTTGCAGCTAAAGATTATTATAATCAAGGCAAAATGTTAGAGCAGCAAGGTAACTATAAAGCTGCAGCAGAGGCATTTAATAATGCTTCAGAGGTATACCAACCGCTTGGGAAATACAAAGATAGTGGCAAGCTTGCTGTCGATAATGATCGAAA
>NZ_LZGZ01000050.1:0-3909 GCF_001690515.1 Gilliamella sp. Fer4-1
TTGCAATATATCCCGAAAAATAATACCGAATAAAAAATCCAATAATAGATAAAAAATAATAACTCATACAGACTAAAATACTCATGTATATCGACCTTATGTTATAATATTACCAGCCCTATCTTTTCGATATGTTGAACCATCACGGCTTTCACAACGATAATAATCGAGTGCATTGTCATTATCAATGAACAGTTCTCAACAATTTGTCCAACATTAATGATTGTTTTCTATCATGTGATCCTCGCCCAAAAAACGGACAAATGTCACCTTTATGATATAACTAACAATTATAGGAGAACACATTATGTATCAAAAAATTTAGTGCACAAGTCGGCGAGGTACCAATAGAAGTACCAATATATGAAGCAACATCTGTTACCATACCCATTACCGCTAATCTGCCGTCAGTTAAAAGTTAGCGTATCAGGTTATTCTGTTTGGCTAAAGCATGAACCAAATTAAATGAGCTATTTGAGAATATCAAAGCACTTTATTGGCAACATGAAGCCCGTTTAGATGCACCAAGCTTAGTACATGATATCAGGGGGCAAGGGCTAGGATGTATCATACAGAAAGGTTAGTTGAGCATGATAAAAATCAGCCAGAAAAATTATTGATTTTATTAAAGTTTTTATTTTATGGCATAATAAAAAATAATCACATTAATCCTTTTGCTACAAACCTATTATTATGATGTGCTGACTAATACATAAAGTATATTAATAAGTATTTAATTTGTAACTCGCTCAAAAATGCTTTATTTTGTTGTCGATTTCCTAAAGGGGTATTACTACCTAGTGACCAAGAATACCAAATATTGCAGTGCTAATTTTAAGCAGTGAGTGTTACAACATGGACTTAACCAAAGTATGAGCTGAGCAGGCAATTGTTAGGATAATGCCATTACCGAAAGTTTTTCATACGTGAAAAACCGTATTATTCATGATGACAAAACACAGGAAGCAGCCAATAAAAAGCTATTTGAATATACTGAAACTGATTATAATCAAGTTTGCTGACATTTAACTCATGGTTAGATATCGCCTGAACAATATAAAAAGCAGTATTACGTTAATAACATATTTATAGAAGCGAGTACTGTCTAATATTTTGGCGGGAATCAACTAGCGGTTTTATAAGAGCGCCTAATAATTATAACTTAGAATACGTTACACATAATTGGTCACACAAAAATTAGGGCAACCACATAAAAACTGAATATTTTGTTGGACAAGCTGAAAAATCAGCCTATTTTTAATAATTTTAATAAAGTGAGATAAGTATGAAAGAACTTTCGAATGTAGATCCTGATTTAGAGCAAAATATCATATCTATTGTAGAAGACGGCAACGTTTTTAATGTCAATAAAAACTATTCTTCAGCTTTACAAAATTATCAGAAAGCATGGGCGCTTCTACCAGAACCCAAATTAGAATGGGAATTGATCAGTTTATGGTTATCAGGCTCTTTTTATACAACTTATTTTAATTTAAAAGACTATGAAAATGCCAAAATTTGGGCGCATTCTAAGCTGGCAGCTACAAGTTCTGATATTGATATAGGCCCATATATTGATCTTGGCATGGTTTATTATGAATTAGGCCAATATGATGAAGCTTATAAATATTTTAATGCAGCCTATGAATGTGGCAAAACCCGAGCATTCAAAGGACGACCTAAAAAATATTTAGAATTCTATTTAAAAGAGACACAACAAAAGGATAAAAAATAATTTCTAGTTAGCGAAACTAAAGTAATCAAAACCACCTGCCATATCCAGCACAACAACGCCGAACACTGCCTGAGCTAAGTACGTACGTACGCACGAACAAACAGATCGCAACCAGCGTTACGGCTATGTCTATCTGGCATAAATCATGGAGATATAAAAAATATAATGTCAGCAGAATTTCAATTATTTTTTAATGATGAAAAATGGTATATAGCCCATAAAGATAAAATTGCAAATAAAATTAAAACATTAAATACTTATATTAAAAAAAATGACTCCGCATATCTTTTATCAGGAATAGGATCTATTTCTAATAAAGGAAATTGGCCGTTTGATGTTCGCTTTTTTTTTGAAGATAAACGTATTTTTATCGAAATAAGTGCTCATCCCCTAAGTATTGAGAAAGATTTAAAGGCCTTATTTACATGGTTAAGAAAACAGACAGGAATAGTCATATTAGATGAAGATGGAGAATTAGCAGGATGGTGAATATGATCCACTAAAAACTCACTTGTCTATGTTGATAGTGCACTAATGAATGAAACATTGTAAATATCCCATACTTAGTACAAAGTACAATAATCACATAAAAAATTTTGTTATATATTATTTAATACTGCTAAACAGCTACTGACCTATACCGACCCCCGCGTCCACTGCATCCACTACCAGCACGCCCCTTGCGGACTGGTGCACACCCGCATTGATGCTACCTGACGCAAACTCGGCTTTAACTACGATGCCTATAGCGTCTTACCCCCCCCCCTCATCTCTGAATGGCTATCCGGAAGAGTTGACCGACGAAAACGGTAACATACTGTGGGAATGTAGCTTTCAGTTATGGGGAAAACGGGATCAGGAAATTGAACTCCAATCAATAAAGCAAAACCTCAGATATCAGGAACAATATTTAGACAGAAAAACCGACTTACATTACAATACGTTCAGGTACTATGAGCTGGATATAGGCTACTTTACCTAGCTACACCCGATTAGATTGCTGGGTGATTAATCGGTATCAGTATGCGCTTAAACGAGTTGACTTGGGTGGATTGTGTGTGGGGACTGCCCGCCGTCTAGAAAAGAGCCTACCACTTTCTGATGCTACTAAAATTTATAGAATGAGTACGGATTTGATTTCAATCCTCGATAAATAGAAGCTATAAAAGTAAACTATTGGGCATTTTCAAAGAATGTAAAGGGTAATGGTGAAAGACTATATTGTTTCATTTAGAGATAAACAGAGATATGCTCTTATAGAATATAAAAAAATTAAAAAGTTTGATCATTATTATGAAGGCGTGATTATTGAATCTCATTTTCCGAAAGCAGTAACTTTTTTTATTAATGAATGTAATTTGATTATTAATGATATGGCGATATCCCTTTTGGATGAGATTGAAGAAAAATTATATTCTTATGATATTGGTTTAGAAAACAGTTGTTCTAGAATTTTTGATATTGAATTTATTGATAAAAATAAAATTTCTTTTTTTACAAAATACCCCTCAAGTAGGGGTTATTTAGATAAATATCCGAATAGTTAATTAATATAAAAATCGTCATATTCATGAGTCACTGGCGCGGATAGATAAACCAGGTAATGAACCCGAAAGGGTAATGCTCATCCACACCAACCTGAACGGTTGTTTAGAAGAACTTACCGATGCAAACAGCGAATTACTCTGGGAATGCAGCTTTCAGCTATGGGGAAAGCAGATTCATGAAATTGAGCACGAATCAACAGAGCAAAACCTCAGCTATCAGGGACAATATTTAGAATTACAAATACTACAAATAAGCAAAATTATAGAACAGATGGAACATGGGGAAAATTTCACAGTGATAGAAATGCAGCTTATATTCCATTAGGTGGATCAGGATATTAATTTATGAACGAAAATATACTATACAATTTTTTGAAAAATAAACCCTCCTATTTAGATTATGACGATGAAATAAAACTAATAAGCATTATGACTAAACTACCTATGAGTTGGCTCATTAAAAATAAAGACGAATTTATTCATGCTTTAGAGCAATTATCTGACTCTCATACGGGAGGTAATGGATTTTTATTCCAAGAAGAAAGTGACGATATTATATTTGATAATTTTTGTAAATGGTTAATAGAAGTAAATAATAAAACCAGTATACCAACATTAATGTATATT
>NZ_LZGZ01000051.1:0-4813 GCF_001690515.1 Gilliamella sp. Fer4-1
ATTAAACCCACCTAGCAATCCTATCGGATCTGGCTAGGTAAAGTGGCCTATATCCGGATCATAATACCTGAAAGTATTGTAATGTAAGCCAGTTTCTCTGTCTAAATATTGTCCCTGATATCTGAGGTTCTGCTCTATGGGTTCGTGTTCGATTTCATGAATCCGTTTCCCCCATAATTGAAAGCTGCATTCCCACAGTATTTTACCGTTTTCGTCGGTCAACTCTTCCGGACAGCCATTCAGATCAGTGTGGAAGTACATGACTTTTTCAGGGTCATTACCTCTTTTATCTATTCGTGCCAGTGGTTCGTAGCTGTTCTGGTCGGTATAGATATACAGGCTGCGGTCTGTTTGTTCGATGCGTACTTCGCTCAGGCGGTGCTCGGCGTCGTAGTGGTAGTGCTGGATAGCACCGATGGTCTGTTTGGTCTGGGTTCGGCCGTGCTCGTCGTAGCGGTAGCGGTGTTCTCTGAAATGCAGCAGCTGGTTACAGCGGATGACATTCTGATTGCTGGGGTCTAATTCTATTGGCCGTCTGTGGTCTAACAGGTTGGCGGCGGCATCGTATTGCAGGGTTTCCCAGTATCTCTGGTTGCGGCAGCCTTCGATTCTGCCGGTGCGATCATAGTAGTAATCGGTCTGTCCGTGTTTGCTGTGTTTTTTGCTTACCAGCCGGTCGAGGTTGTCGTACTGGTAGCTGTGTTCGATGAGGATATCGGGCAGAATCGGATTCTGATTGCGCCATATCTGTTTGTGTTGCAGGCGGCTGTTACGGTCGTATTTGAACTGGGTGTTCAGCCGTCCCTGAGTGCGTAATACTTCGCGGTGCAACTTGCCGCGTTCGATGTCGCTGATGATGTTGCCATCGCCATCGATATTTATCTGGTGCAGGTGACCGGAACCGTAATACAGGCTGTTGATGGTACGCCCATCCGGCAGGGTGGTGGCGATACGGTTGCCCAGTGGGTCGTACTGGTGGCTGAGGGTACCCTGTGCGGTGGTTTCGCTCAGCAGGTTACTCAGCAGATCGTAGCTGAAGGCGATGAGGTCGGGTTCTGCTTCTGCGGGCAGGCCGGCTTTTTTGTAGCCGACTTTGATAAGGTTGTCGGCTTTGTCGTACTGGTAGGCGGGGGTGCCGTCGGTGGTGTATTTGCCGATCAGGCGGCCGATGGCATCGCGTTTGAAACGGTGGATGATTTCGGCACTGCTGCCGGCAGCAAAGTGTATATTGCTGACGTTGTCGAGTAGTTCATAATCTAAATTTTATTTGCGTTCTTCCGAGAAATGTTTGCTCTTTTAATCAGCCTTACCAAATAAAGACTACAATATTTTTAATTTTTCGGTTAACTCTTTTATACATGTGTCTGCCAATTTTTTGTATTCTATAGCAATTTTTCCTGAATACTTCTCATCAACTATTTTTTCAAACTCTTGAAATGTGCCAAAAAAGTCATTCATTTGAATAGCGAATCCATTATTAACCCAACAAGCAAAAATAGTTTGTGAGTTATCTTCGCAGTTTTTGCAATAAGCTATATTTTGTATTTTATCTATATCTAAATATAAACCGGTGCCAACAGATAAATTGTCAGGTAATTCTCGAATACTTGTTGATTCTATATTTAATTTACCTCCAATCGATAAATTTTCAGGTAATATTTTGATTTTTGAGTATTTTAAATCTAAATCACCTTTAATTGAGAAATTTTCAGGTAACGCTTCTATTTCAGTAAACCCTAAATATAAACTACCTCCAATAAAAAAATTTTTAGGTAATACTTTGATTTTTGTCATTGTTAAATTTAGATCACCTTTAACAGATAGGCTTTCCGGTAGTGCTGTTATTTCTGTATTCGCTAAATTTAGACTACCACTTATAGAAAAATTTTTAGGTAATGCTTTGATTTCCGTATTTGTTAAATATAAATAACCTCCAATAAATACCTTTTCAGGTATAGTTTTGATTTCTGTATTTCTTAAATCTAAATCACCACTAACAGAAAAATTTTTAGGTAGTGCTTCAATTTTTGTATGAGTTAAAATCAAATCACCGTTAATAGATAAGTTCTCAGGTAATGCTTTAATTCCTCTGTTTCTTAAATTTAAATTACCATCAATAGTGATTTTATTGTCTTGAATGAGATACTTTATACCTTTTTTATTTAGTAATTCTAAAAGTTTCTTCATAATCTCTCTTTAGCAATAAAAACGGCTTTAAATAGGCTGCATTAATGCGATTGACAACGGTAAATCTTACTATTACAGATTTATGTTTAATACTGGAAAAGTCAAAAAAAGACCTTTCCAGTATTATTAATCTAAAAAATCATCTTCTTTTAAGTAATAAATAATAGCATCTAATAGTTGATCTGTAGTGGCATTAGGATGATGCTCAAGTTTATTATAAATGATAGATTGAAATGTTGCTGAATCTAAAAAAGTCTTATATTTAATATTATCTTCAAGATCAAATTCCTCCTCATCATCATCTGCAATATAATAATTCGAATTTAATATATCGTCTTTTAATGAATTATTGAACTTTTTATCTACAAAATACCACTTAGACTCTGTTGCTGTTACGTTATGAACAATAAGATCAGCTAAGCCTTTTATCGTAATCATAATAACCTCACTTTAAAATTAAAAATCATCGACATCTTGTACCTCCTTCCCATTTTTTTGACCACCCGAACCATCTGGGTGATATATTTTATGATATTTATTGTGATCTTTTCGATCAACTAATTTTAATGAACCTAGGGTATTTACACTTTCAACTTACAATGCGAAAGCTATAAATTAATATTTAATAATGAGTTATAAATTAAATTTGAATCTATTACTAACGAATTTGTAAAATGAGTTTATCTAAAATACAATCAGAAAAAATCTACACTTGTAAATACCCCAAACTTAGTACACAACTCACGTAGAAAATCATGTTGCTTGTTTTAGTGTTTTATACTCAATCGGTGTCATGTTATTTAATGCCTCATGCGGTCTTTCGGTGTTATAAATGGTTAGCCATTCTTCGGTTATCTTTCTTACTTGTTCTAGATTATTAAATAGATATAAATCGAGTACTTCAGTACGATAGGGTTCAATATAGCCATTTTGATATCGGCTACCGGGCTGGATATAATCAATGGTTATACCATGTAATTTAGCCCAGTTGGTAAAGGTTTTTCCTGTAAATTCTGGGCCATTATCGACCCGTATTTTTAATGGATACCCATGATATTCGGCCAGTTTATCTAAGTAACGGGTAATCCTTCCTGCGGGTAAGCTTACTGCAATATCAATACCTAACGCCTCACGATTAAAGTCATCGGTGACATTGAATGTCCTAAAGCGACGTTGATTACGACTACTGTCACTCATAAAATCCATTGGCCAACATTCACCTTGTTTATTGGGAGCCAATAACTTTTCTGGCTCCCGAGGTGGCATTCGTTGTTTTCGTTTTGTTTTAAGATTCAGTTTTAACTCACAATACACTCGATAAACACGTTTATGATTCCATTGATAGCCGAGCTTTCTGATACGATTAAAACATTTAGGAAAGCCCCAGCGTAAATGCCTATCTGTGATAGCATTCAACATCGAAATAATCACTGAATCATCCTGTAACTTAGGTTGATAATAGTAAGCACAACGGCTTAAGCCAACAATAGCACAACTCATAACAATAGTAACCGAATGATTTTGTTGTAGTTGCTGTGCCCACGTTTTACGTGCCTTTGTGGGCACTAAAGCTTTTTTATGATTTCTTCCTGGAACTGGGATTTTAAGCTCAGTTCGGCAAACATCTGCTTAAGCTTGCGGTTTTCCGCCTCCAGCTCCTTTAAGCGTTTGATATCCGATGTTTCCATTCCGCCTTATTTTTCTCGCCATTTATAGAAAGTTGAATTACCCATGCCCTATTTACGGCACAGCTCTTTAACGGGAATACTCGCTTCAGCTTCTTTTAAAATAGCTACGATTTGATGTTCAGTCATTTTTTTCATAATTAAATCCTCTTTTACTGTTATCATAGAGAATTTTCTACTTTTTTGCTGTACTATTTTAGGGGGATAGTTACAGTACCTTCTATTAAATTTATTTTTATAGCAAATGTAGAACAATTTTCGAACTCTCTTAACTATAGTGGTGAAATATGGATTAGTTGTTTAATTTGGGATAATTTTGTTAACGATCTGGTAACATTAAAAAAAACAGCTACTTTGTATGATATGAATGAAATGTTTTCTATAAAAATAGAAAAGGATGAAAAAAACATTAAATATTGGTGGTCTGTGACTCGTCAGGGAATATTTAAGGATATTGTGCAATTAAGTTATCAAACCATTATTTCAGAAGATACATTGAATTATGTTAAATCACAATTTACCAATTATCCTAAGTGGTGGTAATTATAAAAATCCCCGTTTTAAAATAGCGAGGATTTTCCTTATTTACTCTGTAATTTTATCACCTATTAAAAAATAAAATAAAATCAATATGTTGTTCTGATCAATTATTATAAAAATAACACAATAACCTTTTAGTATATCCAAAAGTTATTTTTTACTATACTAGTACGACGAATACGGCAATGTTAATTGAGAAAGAGTTTGAAATCATTTATTTGATGAATGTTTAAAGGAATTTAGCATTCAGCGGTCATTAACTCATAAGGGATGACCCTATGATAATGCGGTTGCTGATGCGACATTTAAAGCGGTGAAGACTAAATTTGTGTCAAAAAAGTATGGACACACCATTTTCGCCAAAATCAGCTTATATGACAAATAGTCTAAAACAGAACAAT
>NZ_LZGZ01000052.1:0-11371 GCF_001690515.1 Gilliamella sp. Fer4-1
TATGTAATATTTAAAATGAAAAGTAAATTAATAAATTTAAAAACACTTCTTATTTTAATCTCATCATTAACGTTAATTTTATGTTCGAGTATTACTATGGCGCAAACAATTCCATTAAATAAACTAACAGGGCAGTTTGATGAAAGAAAAGATAGTGATTTTATTGCATTGGATTTAACTCAATTACCAGTTAATAAAAAGGGAATGTATCTACAAAAAGAAGTTGCTGATCAGCTAATAAAAGCGTTTAAAGACTTCAAAAAAGATCACCCCAATATTCCTTTTATTGTGGTAAGTGCAACACGCAATTACGCTTACCAAAACGGAATTTGGCAACGAAAATGGGAGGCTTTATCTCATAAGCTCAATGACCCTGAGAAAATTGCCCGAGAGATTTTAAAATACTCATCAATGCCAGGTACATCAAGGCACCACTGGGGTACAGATATAGATATTACCAGTGTTTCATCTGCATATTTTAAAAGTGATAAAAAGGGCATCATTCTTTACAAATGGTTACAAGAAAACCTACCCAAATATGGATTTTGCCAAGCATTTAATGAGGGACGAAAAGGCGGATATCAACCCGAAGAATGGCATTGGTCCTACAAGCCCATCGCCAGCCAATATATTGCGCAGTACAAAGCGATACTAGAAAGTGATCCAGACGCTATTATAAAAACTTTAGATTTTATAGGTCACGATAAAATTAAGCTAGAAAGTCTAGTTAAACAGTACGTGCTCACCATTAATAGCGACTGTTATAGTTAATTACTGCTTCTCCAATAAGGCAATTCGATTGTTACAACTAATCCACCACCATCACGATTGGTTGCTTGAATAGTGCCGTTATGCATAATAACGGTCTTTCTTGCAATCGCAAGACCTAACCCGTAACCTTTGCCTAATTGAGGAGACTGGATACGGACAAATGGCTCAAAAATACTCGATAGTTTATTAGCTTCTACACCAGGCCCACGATCTTTAACTTCAATTTGTAAATACTTGCCTGCTTCTTTTAATGAAACTTCGACAGCTTGTCCAGCTTTAGAGAAGCGAATCGCATTACGAATAATGTTTTCTATAGCTCGGCGAATTTGCTCTGAGTTACCTTTAACAATAGAATGAGTAACGGACGATAAGTTGAAATGTACATCAATGAGCTGATGATTAGCCTCATAGTTAGCATCATTAATTACTACACTTATTAAGTCTTTTAAATCAAAATATTCATCGGTACGATTATTCATTTCAGCACGAGAATAATTTAGAATCTCACCGATTAGCTGATCTAATCGTTCTGATTCTAATTCGATTCTAGCTAATGCGGTATCAATATTTTGTTTGTTTTGTTGAGCAAGCCCAATCGCTAGTTGCAAACGAGCAAGTGGTGTTCTTAGTTCATGTGAAACATCATGAAGAAGAGCTTGACGATCTGAGATAAGAATATTAAGTTGCTCAACCATCATATCAAAATCTTTACCTAATTCGCTAAGCTCATCACGCCTAGGTTTTAATTTTTGGAATAATCGAACAGAAAGATCACCCTGAGATACGCGAAAAAAACCTTGTCTTAATAACCTCATGGGTCTAGTTAGATTCCATGCCAAAAACAAGCTAAAAGCTAGCCCAACACATATTCCCATTAACACAATTGGCATTGGCATATTGAATAATGTCTTTTTAACATCTTTATCTTTATCTTCTTTAAATGAAATAGAATAAAGTGTCCCATCAGGCGCGACAGCCATGCGTTGATAGACATAGGTTGGTGTTTCTAATTCGTCGGTCAAAATATTGACTTGCTCATTGATTGGAGAAACTAATTTTATTGATAATAAAGCCCTTTCTCGTTCAGGTAAATGGGCTATAAAATTAAGCGTCTCATCTTCGCCTGCTACATGTAATAGCTGGGCTATCATATCCACTTTTGTCGGCATATGATTAAGAAATTTTTGATTTTTATTTTCTACATAAACAGAAAATGCAATCCAAGTTAATTGGAAAGTGAGGTAGAAGATAACCCAAAATATAATGAGTATTTTCCAAAATAATCGACGATTCATAGCAAGCCTATTGGTTATTAGCGGATACGGTAACCGACAGCCCTAATTGTTTCAATTGTCACATCATTTTGTGCTATCTGATGTAGTTTTTGTCGAATGTTACTAATATGAACATCAACACTACGATCATAAAGTTCTCGTGCTCGACCAAGACCGATCTCTGATAACTCCTCTTTAGTTACTACCCGCTCGCTATGTTTTACTAATAAAACTAATAAATTAAACTCGGTTGATGTTAAATCAATAGCTTTTCCATTCCACGTGCATAAACGTTGGGGAAGATCTAAGGTTAAGCCATTAAAATGGTATTTTTTATCATCAACTGTTTCTACTGAACGTTCATCAAAACGACGTAAAACAGCACGTAATCGGGCTAACAACTCACGCGGATAACAAGGTTTTGGGATATAATCATCAGCGCCTAATTCTAATCCTAAAACGCGATCAATATTATCGCCTTTGGCCGTTAACATAATAACTGGCATATTACGCTGTTGCCGTATGCTTTTAAGGACATCAATACCATTAATGTCAGGTAACATCACATCTAAAATTGCAGCACGGTATTTTCCTGACAATGCTTCATCAATACCATCTTTACCCAAATAAACACTCTTGATATTGAAACCTTCATTAGTCAAATATTCACTAAGCATTTGTGATAGTTCAATATCATCATCAATTAATAAAATATTTATCATAATCGCAATCGCCATTGTTATCTAATTTTAGGTTTTTACATTATTGCAATAATAAAAAAAAAGTCAGGCTCCTTTACTAAAATATTACATATTTTTGAACGAGGAATGATAATGTAATTTACTATTATTAATAATATAAATAGTTTTTAAAGTAGCTCTATGTTACAGCATATATTTTCAAATCAAGTTAATAAGTGGCATTGAGTATTGGTTATGCCAGCGCACTAATTAATTCTAAGTAAAGATACAGTGAAGTAATATTTTTAAAGACCTATACTTTATGAATAAAATATGGAGATAAAAATTGAAACAACAAGTAATTAGGCAAGAAAAATTTAGTGTAGTTAAAAAGAACGCTAGCTATTAGTAAGCAGTAAGTTTGCATTGAAAGTAATTAAATTTTATACTTTTAACGCTTTTTATATAATCAGTTGGCGTATTTTTTTAAAAATATGCTGGACAATATTGTTTTTTATGCGTAATATTTCGTCCTGCTTCTATGGTGGCTATAGCTCAGTTGGTAGAGCCCTGGATTGTGATTCCAGTTGTCGTGGGTTCGAATCCCATTAGCCACCCCATTTATAGAATGCGGAAAACTTATAACGGCGAGTAGCGCAGCTTGGTAGCGCAACTGGTTTGGGACCAGTGGGTCGGAGGTTCGAATCCTCTCTCGCCGACCATTTTTAAATAAAATTCTACTTGTTAGCATTTAGCTATTTTCAGCCCTTGCCTGATATTTTTATTAAATTTATTACAAACCTTTGAAACCAGTTCCTCTCTCAATTTTTGTTATTTTGATTAAATATCGTATTAATATATAACGTCATGTTATCATCTCCTTATTTACAATAATAATTCTTATCTGGCTTGTTTTATGATGATATTTTGTTTTAATAATAAATATCTCTTTATATAAACGCTAATTATTGGAAATAAAATATGAAAAATGTCGGTTTTGTCGGTTGGCGCGGAATGGTTGGTTCCGTTCTTATGCAACGTATGGTTGAAGAGCACGATTTTGATTATATCAATCCTGTTTTCTTTTCTACATCTCAAGCGGGTCAAGCTGCGCCTACTTTTGGCGGTAAGACAGGGATATTACAAAGTGCAGATAATATTGATGCGTTGAAAGCATTAGATATTATTGTTACCTGCCAAGGTGGTGATTATACTTCTGAAATTTATAAAAAATTGCGTGCAACAGGTTGGCAAGGTTATTGGATTGATGCAGCATCAACACTTAGAATGGAAGATGATGCGATTATCGTGCTTGATCCTATTAATAAAGCTAACATCCATACTGCTTTAGATAGAGGAATTAAAACCTTTGTTGGCGGTAACTGTACGGTAAGTTTAATGTTGATGTCACTGGGTGGATTATTTGCTGAAAACTTAGTTGATTGGGTATCGGTTTCAACCTATCAAGCGGCTTCTGGTGGCGGTGCGCGTCATATGCGTGAGTTGCTTACCCAAATGGGGATGTTAAATGCGGAGGTTGCTAAAGAACTACAGGATCCTAATTCTTCTATTTTAGATATTGAGCGAAAAGTGACGCAAAAAATGCGTGACGGTAGTTTACCAACTGATAATTTTGGTGTGCCATTAGCAGGTAGTCTGATCCCTTGGATTGATAAAGCACTTGATAATGGGCAAAGTAAAGAAGAATGGAAAGGCCAAGCTGAAACCAATAAAATTTTAGGGACTGACGAGATTATTCCAGTTGATGGACTTTGTGTCCGTATTGGCGCATTACGTTGTCATAGTCAATCGTTTACGATTAAATTGAAAAAAGATATTAGTGTGCCAGAAGTTGAAAAACTACTTGCTTCCCATAATGATTGGGTTAAAGTTGTTCCAAATGAACGTGAAATTTCGATGCGAGAGCTTACTCCTGCCGCAGTAACAGGCACTTTAACAACGCCTGTAGGCCGCTTACGTAAACTTAAGATGGGCAAAGATTATTTATCAGCTTTTACTGTCGGTGATCAATTATTATGGGGGGCAGCTGAACCATTGCGTAGAATGTTACGCATTTTAGCTTAAACTAGATATAAAAAGTAAAGCCCGATTTGTTGGGCTTTATTTTTATATCTATAAGCTATGATTCTTTATCTTCCAGCAATGTCATTAATAATGAACCATTAAATAAAGCTTGTTGCACTAATGCAAACGCACCAATTGCTGAACGGTCATTGAGCGATGAACAATGAAGAGTAAGATTTTTTCTTAATTCTTCTAAACTTTGTGCATTTAATGCACTATTTACCGCATGCAATAGTATTTCGGGAGATTTTGTCAATTCACCTGCTAATACAATACTTTGTGGATTAAAAATATTTACCATCATAGCAACTGCTCTACCAAGATTTTCACCGGCATCTTTGACTAACTTAATTGCCAATTCATCTCCTTGGTTAGCATATTTACAGATATTGGCAATATTACAATTACCCAAACTTAATTTAGTTGGGTAACCTTGCTCAATCATTTGTTTGGCTCGATGTTCAATTGCTTTATTAATAACTCGATTTTCTAAACAACCAAAGTTACCACAATGACAGCGCTCACCTAATGCATCCACTTGGATATGACCAACTTCACCCACCGTTTGATTATGATTAGTTAACAGTTGTTGATTAATAATGATGCCTGATCCAACACCACGGTGTACACGAATCAAAATTGAGTCATCTACATCTTGGGTTGAGCCAAAATAACTTTCCGCTAAAGCTAAACTTTGAATATCATTACCAATAAAAATCGAAATATTAAACTTATGGTGTAATGCTTCGGCTAAAGGCCATGCTTTAACTGGAATATGCGGTGTATAACGAATAATTCCGCGTACAGAGTCGACCAAACCAGGTAGTACAACAGATATTGCCACAAGGTGTTTTATCTTTTTACTATTCTGTTCTATAAATTGTTCAATTAACGCGATTAAATACTCTTCAGCCAATTGCTGGGTAAATGTAGTTAGTGGGTAAATTTCGGTAACTAGATTTTTAGCACCAAGATCATAAAGTTCAATGGTAACACGGGAACGACTTAATTGAACAGCAATTGTTTGATAATAATCAAATTTTGCTTGTATTGAAACGGCTGGTCGCCCGCCTGTTGATTGTTGTGCATCAACTTCTTTTATTAGATTGCTTTTAAGAAGTTGACGAGTAATTTTAGTTATACTTGCTGGTGCTAATTGACTAATTTCCGCCAGTTGAATTCGAGATACAGGCGCTTGCTGAACAATCAAACGGTAAATCATGGCATAATTTAATTGTTTGATTAATTCAGCATTGCCAACTAGATTTAGATAATTAAAGGTCATATTTTATCTCAATATTTTCGTTAACTATCTAGCATTCTAGCTGTTCATCTCTCCATTAACAATCGTTTTCACGTTTGAAAAGTCACGATCAAAAATAACCAAGTTCGCAATTTTATTTTCACTAATTGAGCCAAGTTGTTTATCAACACCAATTGCTTTTGCTGGGTAAAGTGTCGCCATTCTTAATGCTTCATCTAAGGCGATACCCACATATTCGACTGCATTTTTTACAGCTTCTATCATGGTTAAGGAAGAGCCGCCTAACGTCCCATTTTCATCAACACATCGACCATCTTTATAATAAATGGTTTTACCTGCAAATACACCAGATTCTAAGTTTGATCCAGCAAGTAACATTGCATCGGTAATTAAAATTAAATGATCTTGTTTAATTTTGTGGCTATTGCGAATATTTGCCCAACTTACATGTTGACCATCAGCAATAACACCAACATAAACTTCAGGTTCATCATAAATAGCGCCAACAACACCAGGTTCACGCCCAGAAATATAAGGCATGGCATTAAATAGATGCGTTCCCAAACGAATACCATCGTTAAACCCTCGACGGCAATCATCATAATGGCCATTAGAATGGCCAACAGATACATGAATACCTGCATTAACCAATTGTTTGATGAAGTGGCTTTCTACTTTTTCTGGCGCTAAAGTAATAATTTTAATGACATCAGCATTTTCACATAAAAAATCAATCATTTCTTGCGATGGTTGTCGAATAATATTTTCATCATGAATACCTTTCTTTTCAGGGCTAATATAAGGCCCTTCAAGGTGCAAGCCAAGTGCTTGGTTTTTATGCGTCGTTAGATATTCACGCATCACTTTAACCGCTTTTATCATGAATTCATCAGTCGATGTGATTAAAGTGGGTAAATAACTAGTACAACCAGAGATAAGATTTGTTGCCTGCATTGCTTCTAAGGTTTCAACACTTAGTGCATCAAGCGTTTCATTAAATTGTACACCACCACAACCATTGACTTGAATATCAATAAACCCAGGCGCAACTATTGCGCCTTGTAAATTTTTAATGGTGATGCCCACCGGCAATTCGTTTTGTTTACAGATTTTTGCAATCTTATCACCGTCGATAATAACAGCGTGATTTTCAAGGATTTCATAACCTGTATAAATACGGCAATTTGTTAATGCGTACATAAGTTTATCCTTTATAAAATGGTTACTTTAAGATTATCAGTTTCCATCTGTTTAAAATATTTTAAGGTTTTCACTTTAAGATCATCAGTACTTGGTTCATCACAAACAATAATTGATGCAGGGTGCATTTGTAGTGCAGTTACGGTCCAAAGATGGTTAACACTACCTTCAACACCTGCTTGCAGCGCTAAGCTTTTGTTATGACCGCAAACTAACAAAATCACTTCTTGTGCATCCATTAAAGTTGCAACTCCAATAGTTAATGCATGTTTTGGCACTTGATTGACATCATTATCAAAAAAGCGAGAGTTAGCAATGCGTGTGTCTTCAGTTAATGTTTTAATACGCGTACGAGAACAAAGTGAAGATCCTGGTTCATTAAAGGCAATGTGTCCATCTTGGCCAACGCCACCGACAAAAATATTAATTTTGCCATAAGCTTTAATTTTCGCTTCGTATTGACGGCATTCTTCATCAATATCAGGTGCATTACCGTTTAGTATATGGATGTTATTTTTGTCAATATCAATATGGTTGAAAAAATTTTCATACATAAAAGTATGATAACTTTGCGGGTGATCTTCTGGAAGTCCTACGTATTCATCCATATTAAATGTAACAACATGTTTAAAGCTAACATTTCCGGCTTTATACTGTTTGATGAGTTGTTGATACATAACTAATGGTGAACTTCCTGTTGGTAAACCTAGCAAAAAAGGGCGCTCAGCTGTTGGTTTAAATTGGTTAATTTTATTAACAATACGCTCTGCAACCCAAGCGCCGACTTCTTGTGCATTTTCTAAAGGAATAAGTCTCATGAGATATCACCTCTTTTGATATAATTAAATAAACTCTTTTTTTTTTAAGTAAAAAATGTTGAATATATTTTACTATATTAAGACAATAAATCAAAAAATATAGTGATTTTAGTCACAAAAAAGCAATAATTAATTTGCGAAGTAAAATAATATAAGATGAAATATAATAACCAAGCTGTTTTTACTTAAAAATATATAATTACACATACTTCTTTAAGTACCATTTCAACAAATATGAGGTAACACTTATGGGAATTTTAGCTTATATGCAACGTATCGGGCGCTCACTGATGGTGCCTGTTGCCGTTCTGCCGGCTGCGGCAATACTCCTCGGGATTGGCTATTGGATTGATCCCAATGGTTGGGGGCAAAACAATATTTTCGCCGCTTTTTTAATTAAATCTGGTGGTGCAATTATTGAAAATATGCCAATACTTTTTGCTATTGGTGTTGCTTACGGCATGTCTAAAGATAAAGATGGTGCGGCTGCCTTGTCTGGTTTGGTTGGTTTTTTAGTTGTTACAACCTTACTTTCTCCAAATTCTATTGCCTTATTTAATGGCATTGACACCAGTTTAGATGGGTGGGATGCTCAAGTTCCAGCGGCATATAAAAAAATAAATAACCAATTTATTGGTATACTTGTCGGTATTATTGCTGCGGAACTTTATAATCGTTTTAGCCAAGTTGAATTACATAAAGCATTATCTTTCTTCAGTGGTAAAAGGCTTGTACCTATTATTGTTTCAGTTGTTATGCTATTAATTTCAGCTATTTTATTTTTTGTTTGGCCGACTATCTATGATGCATTGGTCGCTTTTGGTAAATATATTAAAGAATTAGGCGCTGTTGGTGCAGGTATTTATGGGTTCTTCAACCGCTTACTTATTCCGGTTGGTTTACACCATGCTTTAAACTCAGTATTTTGGTTTGATGTGGCTGGAATTAATGATATTCCAAACTTCCTAGGTGGACAAAAATCTATTGAAAGTGGGTTAGCAACAGTAGGTATTACTGGCCGTTATCAGGCAGGATTTTTCCCTGTTATGATGTTCGGCTTACCTGGTGCAGCGTTAGCTATGTATCATACAGCTAAAAAAGGTAATAAAGATAAAACGGCTTCAATTATGTTAGCTGCTTCATTTGCTGCATTTTTTACAGGCGTTACCGAGCCGTTAGAATTTGCCTTTATGTTTGTTGCACCTATGCTTTATTTTGTACACGCTGTTTTGGCTGGTATCTCACTTTATATTGCTGCTGCAATGCAATGGATTGCAGGATTTGGTTTTAGTGCTGGTTTAGTGGATATGCTACTTTCAAGTCGTAATCCGCTTGCTGTTCACTGGTATATGTTAATTCTTCAAGGATTAGTGTTCTTTGTTGTTTATTATGTGGTATTCCGCTTTGTTATTATTAAATTTAACCTTAAAACACCGGGTCGTGAAGACGATGATACTACTGTTTCATCAACCGAAAATGTTCAGCAAAAGCAAGCTGTTGGTGATATTTCTAAACTTGCCGAGCAATATTTAGCAATTGTAGGTGGTAAAGAAAACCTAACTAATATTGATTCTTGTATTACACGTTTGCGTTTAGGTGTAAATGATTCTGATCTAATTGATGAACCAGCAGCCAAAGCACTAGGAGCAATGGCAGTTATTAAATTAGGTAAAACGGGCGTACAAATTGTCGTTGGAACGCAAGCTGAAAAAATTGCCGACGGGATGAAAAAGCTAGTCTAATTAAGTTAAAATAAAACTTATTCGATTAAATCGACTTAACATGGTAATCCATCTTATTAATCAGCTTTGCTGAAAGGTAGGGTGGATTATTTATACTATATGAATTTATATCGTATAAAAATATAGCTAATAAAAATCAGATTAGTTTTATTGTTGAATATTATATTTGTAAAGAAGTTTCAGGAAATATATACTTTTCACTATAAAATCAAAACCGTAAGATGACATCTTGAATAGAAAGTAGTTGACTTATAGATAGCGCATCAAGCACTTTATTAGGAATATTTAATGTGGCATTTGCTAAATTTCGTGCTTCTAATGAAGATTCGCATACATAAACATCTTCGATATCATAAAGTTCAAGCATATTAAGTGTAGCAATATAATCACGCATCAAAATTTGATTAGGTTGTTGATTAGGCAATAAATGCAATACCCCATCATTTATGAAAAAAACCGAAACATGATTGATGGCTGATACAGCTAAAGCTACATCGAGCGCTTCTCGACCTTTAGCATTTCCATGCGGTGGTGAGCTAATAATAATTGCCACTTTTTTCATTCTAACGACCTTAAATCAAAATTGAACCGTACGATCTGACATAGCAATTGATTCACTCAGTTCACCAAGCCCTGTTAATTCAAAATGTTCAGCAAGATTACCCTCAGTAACACCACGTCTTTGCGCTGCTGCGACACACACAGCTAATGTTAATGAATATTTCTTTGCTAACTGTTGCCATGCTACAACTAAATTAAACTCATCATTAGCTGGATCTGTATAATGATTAGCATTATATATGCCATCAGCATAAAAAAAGATATTTTTAATTGAATGAGAAGTTTTTGTCAGCAATGTATGCGCAAATTGGTAAGCGCAATAAGCAGATTGGGTCCCATAAGCAGGACCCAAAACAACAAGTGTATAGTTTAATGAGTTCACAAAATTATTTTGCTTTCTGTGAGTTAGTTTCTTGTGAATTTTGATCCTTGGCATTACCATTATCAATGCCCAATAATTCAACTTCAAAAACCAAGGTTGAAGCAGGTTGAATAGAGGCTTTATCATTTTGACCAGGGAAACTTTGATCTCCATAAGCTAATTCAGGTGGAACCACTAGTTTAATTTTACCGCCAACGCCAATTAATTGAATGCCTTCTGTCCAACCTTTAATTACGCCGTTAAGTGGGAATGTTGCTGGCTCACCTCGATCATAAGAGCTATCAAATTTACGCCCATCAGTTAATGTCCCTGTATAATGAACAATAACTGTATCTTCAGCTGTTGGATGGCTCTCTGAACCCTCTTTAATGATTTGATAAAGCAATCCAGATTTGGTTTTTTTAACGCCATCTTGTTTAGCAAATTCTTCACGAAATTTATTGCCAGCAGCTGTATTATCTGCTTTTTCTTTTTCAAAACGGGCTTTACTTTCTTCTTGAATACGTTTACCAAACGCATCTAAAATAGTTTTAACATCATCTTTTGAAAGTTGCGATGCATCACGGAATGTTTCATTGAAACCACTGATTAAAT
>NZ_LZGZ01000053.1:0-20921 GCF_001690515.1 Gilliamella sp. Fer4-1
AGTTTAATAGTCAGAACAAATTTTGAAGCAAACCTTCATCACAGGCTTAACTAATAATGCCAAAACTAACTTGAAATATTATTCACTGTTGGATTTAATAAGTATTGAATAAACTTGTTGATAACTCTTTAATATTTTGATTATTTAATACTTTCATAAGGCGATTAAAAAACAACCACTAAAGTAAATCAACATTACTTGCCAGTTTGATTACTAATGGCTTATTAAGGCAAAATGAAGGAAAATACTTTTTAGGACTTGCTTTTTATGAATTTGGCAATAAAGCAATTGAACAATTTAATATAAAAGAGCTAGCCATTGAGCCTCTTTCATTTTTGCGAGATAAAACGCAACTTGCTTGCCATTTAGGCATATTAGACGGCAACTCGGCGATTTATTTAGCCAAAGTCGAAAGTCCTAGCGCAATTCAGGTCAAAAGCTGGCTAGGTCGCAAGCTTTCATTGCATAGCTCTGCTCTTGGTAAAGCACTTTTAGCATGGGAACCAGAACAGCGTATTGATGAGTTATATCCAAACGAAAACTTAGTGATTAAAACACAAAACACAATTACCACAAAAACGGCATACAAAAAGGAACTTAAAAAAATACGCGAACAAGGTTGGGCATTTGATAACGCCGAAGACTTTGACGAAGTGACTTGCTTAGCTGCACCAGTTTATGATAAAAGTGGCAAAGTCATTGCCGCAATTAGCACATCAGGGGTTCGATTTCAAATGCCAAGTGAAAGAATCAACGAGTTTGTTCAATATTTACTGAGTGCAACGAAAATGCTATCTGACAAAATAAAAAGCTAATCTATTTTATTTGTCCATATTCAGTTGCTGATCAAAATGACCAAAGCTTAACCTAATGGTGCCAAGTTCGTCACCAAAATCGGCACCTTGCGATACAATTATCCCTTTTGACAGCAATTGATTAAGCAAGGTTGATTCTTGTACCACCGTGCTCACGGGCAAATGAGCATACAGATGAAAACCACCCAACGGCGCTTGATAAGTAATGTCACCACCAAAATAGTTATCTAACCACTGCATTAACTGTTCAGCTTTGATTTGTAGTGCTTGACGTAATTGTTGTTGGTGTGAAGCGTGATAACGTTGTAAATATTCTTGAGCTAATAATTGTGGCAATATACTTAAACCTGAATCAATGTGTTGACGAATTTTGGCTAAATTTTCGATAATATTATGCGGCGCTAACATCCACCCGACACGAATATTACGCCCAATATATTTTGATAACGACCCTAAATAGATAACTTGGTTATGCTGATCATACTTTTTAATTGGCGTTACAGCTAAATCAGGAGTAAATGCTAGACGGCTATAAGCATCATCTTCAACAATCCCGATACATTGTAGTCGGCAAAATGCCAATATTGCCAACTTTCGCTCATTGCTCATAACAAACCCTGTTGGATTTTGAAAAATAGGATTTAAAAATAACCATTTTATTTGATGTTGCCGTACACAATTTGATAGGCTATCAAGCGTTATGCCTTCATTATCGCATTCAATACCATATAAACGTAATCCGGCTGCTTGAAACAAAGGTAATGAGTAAAAATAGGAAGGAGACTCTATACCAACTGCATCGCCAGGTTTAAGTAAACCCTGTGTAATAAGAAATAATGATTGTTGCGTACCTGACGTAATTAAAATTTCATTAATATCAACTTGCATAGCAAACTGACTTTGCATATAAAGTGCAATTTGTGCTTTAAGCGATGGCAAACCTAATTGCAACATATCACTGTTTTTTTCGTGCATAATTAATTCATTTAACGAAATATTTGGCAACTGGAGCTTGGGGATTAAATGCGTTGGTAAATCACCATTAGCCAGATCACAAATACACAATTGTTGTTCGCGAATTTGCGCTACTTTTTGCTGATAAAACGATTGTTTATTATGATAAAAATGTGCAGGTAAACGCCAATTAATCGATGAATAAGCTTGCACGCCCCATTTTTGCTTATTAACATAGGTGCCACTCCCTTGACGACGGATCAGCACACCCCGTTCTGTTAACAACTCCAGCGCATGAACCACAGTTGAGCGATTAACACACAATTTTTTTGCCAGATCACGTTCTGACGGTAGCCTTTCACCTGCGATCAACACGCCCTGTTCAATATAGTGTTCTATTAGCTGCGTCACCTTTTTAAAAAGCGCTCCAGTAAATGGTACCAGTTTTTGTTTATCCCACATTATTATTCCACTTTAATGGTTTAGCCCATTTTTTAATTATTTTTGTTACAGCAAATTTACCCAAAATTGGATGGTTTTATTATAGTCCAATTGGCTGTTTTTTATTGTGCTTTATTTTTGAATAATACGCTACACTAATTACAGTTAAACAATATTGCCATTATAAACCTAAAAAGGAGTAAAAGATGAACCAAGTTACAGGCACACAAACCGTTAAACGAGGCATGGCACAAATGCAAAAAGGCGGTGTAATTATGGATGTTGTTAATGCAGAACAAGCCAAAATTGCCGAACAAGCTGGCGCAGTTGCAGTGATGGCACTAGAACGAGTACCGTCGGATATCCGCTCGGCTGGTGGCGTAGCCAGAATGGCTGATCCAACCATTGTTGAGCAAGTGATGAAAACTGTGAGTATACCTGTTATGGCTAAAGCTCGAATTGGTCATATTATTGAAGCCCGTATTCTAGAATCGATGGGCGTTGATTATATTGATGAAAGCGAGGTATTAACCCCTGCCGATGAACAGTACCACTTACTTAAAGATGAATTTACCGTGCCATTTGTTTGTGGATGCCGTGATTTGGGTGAAGCACTACGCCGAATTGGCGAAGGTGCATCAATGCTACGCACCAAAGGTGAACCCGGCACGGGTAACATTGTTGAAGCTGTGCGCCACATGCGTAAAGTCAATGAGCAAATCCGCCTAGTGGTCAGTAAATCAAAAGATGAATTAATGACCTTTTCCAAAGAAATAAATGCACCTTACGAACTGGTTTTACAAATCAAACAGCAAGGAAAATTACCCGTTGTTAATTTTGCCGCAGGCGGCATAGCAACCCCCGCTGATGCTGCATTAATGATGCAACTTGGTGCCGATGGCATTTTTGTTGGATCTGGGATTTTTAAATCACAAAATCCCGAAAAATTTGCCAAAGCCATTGTACAAGCCACGACTTATTTTGATGATTATCCACGCTTAGCTCAGCTTTCAAAAGGTTTAGGCGAAGCAATGAAAGGCATTGAAATTAGCACACTGACTCAATCCGAAAAAATGCAAGATCGGGGTTGGTAATAATGTATTCATCAAAACCAAGTATCAAGCATATTGGTGTGCTCAATTTACAAGGTGCGGTGAGTGAGCATATGACAATGTTAAGTAGTATCAACAATGTACAAACGTCTTTAGTTCAGAAAGCCGAACAATTAGCAAGGTTAGATGGTTTAATTATCCCAGGTGGAGAATCCACAACAATCAGCCGTTTAATCAAACAAAATGGGCTTTTAACACCCATTCAACAATTTGCTAAACAAGGCAAAGGTATTTTTGGCACTTGTGCTGGGTTTGTGCTTTGCGGTAAAACCACAACACATAACGAAGTAGAGTTATTGAATTTAATCGATATAAGTGTTGAAAGAAATGGATTTGGACGCCAAGTTAACAGCTTTGAAACAACCTTAGATATACCAGTTGTTGGTCTACAAATACCCGCTGTATTTATTCGAGCCCCCTATATTGCCAAAGCAGGAAAAGCTGTTCAGCAACTCGCATTTGTCCAACAACATTGTATTATGGCAGAACAAAACAATATCCTAGTTTGCGCCTTTCACCCCGAACTAACTAATGATAATCGCATTATGCGTTACTTTATTGATAAATGCTAAATTAAATAAGGGATTTTATATAAAATCCCTAAAGACTGCCCTTATCTAATAGCTAATTTATTGCAATTAATTAATGGTTGATTACTCATGTTAATCAATAAAAATCTATAGCTAATTGTCCTTTAAATTCCCAATAGATTTTTACTGTCATTATAAACGCACCCGCCTACACGGCGGTAAACTGCGTGACGATACGAGCTGGATACACGATATGTTTCTAAACCGCCTACACGGCGGTAAACACCAACAGCGATAGCGAAAGAATATTTTGGATTTTCTAAACCGCCTACACGGCGGTAAACTAACGGCAGAACCAATAACATTAAATGATCTGTTTCTAAACCGCCTACACGGCGGTAAACTCTGCTTTCTTGTAATGCGTTGATTGTGCCGTTTTCTAAACCGCCTACACGGCGGTAAACTTGCATACTCTAATGAACACATATGAGCGCGATTTCTAAACCGCCTACACGGCGGTAAACTTTTAGATAAAAATGGATTAACTGTGAGCGCATTTCTAAACCGCCTACACGGCGGTAAACTAGAAACGAATATACTATAAACTTTGTTTGGCAAAAGGCAAATAGGATTTTTGTCTTCAAAAACCCTTTTTGGAAATTGTTTTATAATTCATTGTTTTTATTAATTTTAATTTTTTGTTAAAAAAAAGGGTAACAAGTTTTTAAATTTTTATATGATAACTTAATTTTTCACGCAAAAAACATCAGATACCACATTGGTTTTATTTCTATTTTAAGATAAAACCAATGGATAAAAAATTAATGACACTAAATCAATCAATAATAAGATATCTAACCAAATAGTTTCTTGCAATTTGCTGCACAATGCCCATACTGCTATAATTTTGTTATCTTTCAAACTTGGATCTCTATTATGTACATCATCTATGGCATTAAAAACTGCAATACAATGAAAAAGGCCTTTACTTGGCTTGATGATCACCATGTCAGTTATCAATTTCATAATTATAAAACTGATGGTCTTTCTGAAGATCTTTTAGATATTTTTTTGCAATTAGTCGATTGGCAAAGTTTACTTAATACCCGAGGAACAACTTGGCGAAAATTAGATGAGTCCGTCCGTTCACAAATAAATGATGTGCAATCTGCAAAAAAGATTATGTTAACCAACCCATCCATTTTAAAACGCCCTTTGCTTATTGACGGTGGCAAGCGTGCTGTGTTGGGGTTTTCAAATGAGCTTTATTCACAATTTATTTCGCAATCTAAATAAAATCGAGACTATTATGACTGAACCTGTTATTGCGCTAACCAAAGCACTCATTGCTGAAAAATCAATAAGCCCTGACGATAAAAACTGTCAAAAGATGATTATTGAGCGATTAAAACCGCTCGGTTTTATTATTGAAGAAGTGAATATTGGGCAAACCAAAAATTTATGGGCTTATCATGGTGATGCCACCAGTAAAACCCTTATGTTTGCTGGACATACCGATGTTGTGCCAGTTGGTGATGAAAGCAAATGGCTATACCCACCGTTTACACCGACCATTGATGAACACGGTGTGCTTTATGGTCGTGGCGCATCTGATATGAAAAGTGGTGTTGCTGCAATGGTTTGTGCCGCAGAAGATTTTGTTAAGCAATACCCAAATCATGCTGGGCGAGTGGCCTTTTTAATTACATCAGATGAAGAAGCCGATGCAAGCGATGGCACAGTTAAAGTCGTTGATTTGCTTATTAAACGAAAAGAACGTGTTGATTACTGTATTGTAGGCGAACCGTCAAGTGACGTTGTACTTGGTGATCAGATTAAAAATGGCCGCCGTGGCTCACTCACTGCCAATTTGATTGTACATGGAATTCAAGGTCATGTCGCTTACCCGCACCTTGCGGATAATCCTATTCATCGTTTTGCCCCTGTACTAGATGAACTTGTTAATACTATTTGGGATGAAGGCAATCAATACTTTCCACAAACGACTATGCAAGTTGCCAATATTAATGGTGGTACTGGCGCTGAAAATGTTGTACCTGGCGATCTGAGTGTACAATTTAACTTTCGTTATAGTAGTGAATTGACTGACACGGCAATTAAAACACGCGTAGAGCAGATCTTACAAAAGCATAATTTAAATTATACGTTAAATTGGCGATTATCAGGGCACCCATTTTTAACCCCACAAGGCGATTTAACTAATGCAGCGGTTAGTGCCATTAAAGAATTTACCGATATTGACACTAAGCTATCGACCAGTGGCGGCACATCGGACGGGCGTTTTATTGCTCAAATGGGGTGCCAAGTTATTGAACTTGGCGTACTTAATAAAACTATACATAAGGTCAATGAAAACGCTAATTGCCAAGATATTATTACCTTAACTGCGATTTATCACCGCATTTTAGAAAAATTGTTGCTAACATAGCTATCATTGTGTCGTTATCCAATTAGTTTAAAAGGAAATAGCATGGAGTGGTTAAAAGATTACTGGTGGATGATTGTGGTGATTTTAATTGGGATTTTTATTAATGCTATTAAAGCACTCAATCGGCTAAGTTACAAAGCGTATCTTGAAAAAAAGAAAGGGATAAAACCTATCCCTTATCAAGATGACGACGACGATTAGCCATCAAAAAATTCAACTAACAAAAAGTAACACGTGCCTTAGCGAAAATCTTGGGCACTACTATCAAATAGTGCTTGATGACGATAGCGATCAACCCACATTGCTGTTGCGCCACACACAGCAATAGGCATAATAATTAAATTAAGCACCGGTACCATAGTAAAAAAGCTGACTAATATGCCAAAAGCTAAATTATCACCCCGATCTTGTTTAAGTAACTCACTCATCCGCTGAAAAGTTATTTTATGGTTATCAAAGGCATAATCAGCATACTGAATATTAATTTGCCAAGCAGTAAATAAAAACCAAACCACAGGCGTTATTGATTGTCCAATAACAGGAATAAAATAAGTTAACAATATGGGGATTGCCCATAATAGATAATTGGCGAGTTTGTGTAGTTCTCTGCCAAAAATACGTGGTAGATCTTTAATGATACTAATCCACGATGTATCAGGAGCAGGAATACCCGTTAACTGTGCCTCAACCTGTTCGGCCAATAAACCGTTAAACGGTGCGGCAATGATATTAGTTATAGTGCTAAAGAAATAACAAAATAGGATAACTAACATCAAAATGACCATTAAAATGAGGATATACCCTAACCAATGTAACCAACTTGGCATATACGATAACCCCCAATCGACCATGCCCGAGATGGTATGAAAAAACCAATAAAATAATATCGACATAACCACAACATTGGCGATTATGGGTAAAAAAACAAATCGCTTAATACCTGGGCTAAACGCCAATGACCATCCTTTAAAAAAATACTCAATACCTGTTGTTGGGTGATTTTTTGGTTGATTGGTTTGTGAATACCGATGTTGCGATCGGATTTCTAAATTATTATGCGTCACATTCGATTCCTTTTTAATAAAAACGAATTGAGTTAAAAAAACTAAATTGAAACATGATGATCATTGTAAACATACCTCATGGCAACCTGCAATAATGATCAGCTAACTTTATTGGGTATTTTGTTAAAAATCACACTATTGCCTTACTTTTCCAACCATGTTTTGACCTCGTGCTTAATAGCCTGCATTAGCGCTGATTTACCCGCAAGTTGATATAAATTCACGATCAATGGTTGATTATTTTTGTTTTTTATCAATGCTGACAATATCTGCATTGATAATGGTTGCTGGTGGGTTTGATTATAGTGATTCAATCGGCACAGCGCCGCATAAGTCGCTTCAAACGGTCGGTGATAGTAAACAAATCCAGCCAGTTCATCTAAATCTTGCGCATCTAAATCTTGTGAAAGCATGACATTACTGTCTTTTGTGATCATCTCGCTGAAAGGCAAATCGATGATATCTTTAAGCCAGTATGCATTGCGCTGTAGTTTTTGCTCTAGCTTAATGGTTAAATGCAATCCAGATTCGGTTAGTGGTTTAAGCGCCATAACAGAATAACTGCCACTACTTGCCTGTTTATGGCTACTAACGTGAACCAAAACAAATCCACAAGCGGTCCAAAATTGATAATTAGTCGGGCTATAAGCAAAACTGACTGACAAAAAATCATTATGCTGTGTTTTAGCATGATCAAATAGGGTTTGTATAAGTTGGCTAGCAATATGTTTGCGCCGATAGGCGCTTAGCACCGCAATGCGGTTAATTCTAACCGAACGCAATTTAGCTGCCAACCGTTCTCCCGCATGTGCAACAAGCGATTGCGCAACTAAATTGCCTTTAGGTCGGCGAGTTCCTTTCCACACTTCATTGATCAGACTATCGGGCAAGTTGCCTTCATCAATGGTGAGCGCTGCAGCAATTTGCTCATTGCCGATTGTCGCCTGCCAGACCGACAAGTTTTGTGCGTCAAACAAGCGCCTTAAATCCGTTAATGTGGTTTGATAATGCGCGATTTTTAATAAATAAAAGATAGATCTTAATGCATTAATATCATTGCGTTCAATCTTTGAATATTGTACTAATAACACATTGAGCTCGGAGCCAGCTTTTTGCTCTAATAAACCATTTAGCAACAACCGATCACTAAATTGCTCCAACTTATCACCCGCATGCCAACGAATAGGTGTGTGTAGGTAGAAATATTGACATGAATTGTCTAACAACAATTTCAACAAAAAGCCCTGCCCAGTACCTTCATAACCTTCAGCTGTAGTAGTTAATAACACTCGGCTATTATTGGCAATTGCCTGTTGTAGCAATTTTTTTAGCATTGGCAAAGGGATCATTGCTGCTTCATCAATAATCAAATAATCCGCAAAATTATTATGAGAACATGCAATTAATTCATCAGGAGCAAAAAAGGGGGTATTCGGCTTAGCAAAAGTAAAAAAGGTAGTTAATGCTGATTTATTGGGTGCAGTAACAATGCAACGCCGATAGTGGCTAAACTGCCCAGCTAATGCTGATTTTCCTCGCCCACGTTTGGCAACTACAACACTAATAGGCTTATTGCTGTTTAACAATTGCTTTAACGTGTTTTGTTGTTCGGTTAAATCACAATAATTTTCGGTAATAACGGGTAAAGATGGAATCGAGAATGTCGCGGGTTGGGGAAAATATCTGCAATTAGAAGATAAACCACATTCCGCCAAGGTCTGCATTAAATGTGCAATAAAATTAGGCACAGTAATAGCTGTTGGATTTTCGTTCCAGCGCAAGCTGTCCTGATCATGCCAACGGGAAAAGTCGTTAGGTAATAACAAAATTAGCATACTACCTTTAACGAGTGTGCCAACCAGCATAGCAAAGGCATCAAGATTGAATCCTGCTGTTGCATCAAATATAGCATGTCGAAACTGGCGCCCTAATAACTTTTTTGTTTGGTTAGGGGGAAGCATATTAAAAACAAATTCATTTTGGCAATTAGCCTGCGAGGTGATCGTTAGCCAATCTCCAGCATAATTACCGATAATATGACTAAGTTGTGCAAATAATTGCCTAGCTTCACCCTGTAGCACCCATAGCGTTCTTGTGCTGTTGGCGTTGTACATAGACTAACTTTTTCCAATCAATAACGACAACAAACCAGCCGCAATCAACGGACCAACAGGAATGCCTTTGAAAAAAGCCACACCAACTAATGTGCCAATAATTAAGCCATTAATAATGGTTGGGTGTGCTCCCATTAGCGATACACCACGGGTACCAAGCCACGATACCAAAATACCCACAAAGATTGCCAATAAAGATTGCCAAGAGGTAAACGATTTGGCAAGATCGCCAATCTTTAATGATCCATCCGCCAATGGCACCATCATAGCTGCCGTTAAAATAACAATACCGATAGTTAAACCATATTGATTTAAAAATGGAAAGTAAACAGCTAATGGCGTTAGCTTAAATAATAACAATAATAGTACTGCAAATGTCACTGTGTTATTATGTGTTAAATAACACAGTGCGGCTAACCCTAAAAGAAGAAAAAAAGAAATATCAAACTGCGCAAACATTACAAAGGAACACCTATACGTTTTGCCACTTCTTCATAGGCTTCAATTACGCCACCTAAACCTTGTCGAAAGCGATCTTTATCCATTTTTTTTAGTGTATCTTTTTCCCATAAACGACAACCATCGGGTGAAAACTCGTCACCTAAGGTAATTTCATTGTTAAATAAGCCAAACTCAAGCTTGTAATCAACCAATATTAGCCCCGCTTTATCAAATAAATCAGTTAAAATTGTGTTAATTTTAAAACTGAGCTCTTTCATTTTAACTAATTGATCTTCACTAGCCCAGCCAAAGGCTTTGCAATGCGATTCATTTACCATTGGATCATGCAATGCATCGTTTTTGAGAAATAATTCAAATGTAGGAGGATTTAAAACTTTGCCTTCCTCAACACCTAAACGTTTAACTAAAGATCCCGCTGCACGATTACGCACCACGCATTCCACAGGTACCATTTGTAGCTTTTTAACTAACACTTCATTATCTGATAGTAAAGCTTCAACTTGGGTTGGAATACCTGCTTCACGCAATTGAGTCATAATAAAATAGTTAAATTTATTATTAACCATTCCTTTACGTTCTAACTGTTCAATACGTAAACCATCAAATGCCGATGTATCATTGCGAAACTCAAGGATTAATAAATCAGGGTTTTCGGTTGTATATACCGTTTTTGCTTTACCACGATAAAGCTCAGCCAACTTTTTCATGCTTATAACCTTATATCAAATTGCCAATAAAGAATTAAGGAGCTATTCGCTCCTTAAATTCCAAACTTATTATTGATTTTCACCACTCACGGCTGTTGCGGGTTTCTTGCCCTCGGTCTTGTCTTTCGCAGCATCATCACTTTGCGCTTTTGGTGGTACAACGCGCAATGAATCTGGTGCAACATCATCCATTATGCCATTAAATAAGCCAACAACATAACGCTGTACTTCAATAGGCTGCGAAGTTAAATCATCAGCCCCACGTGTTAGCGAAAGCGTTGAAATCACTATCGTTTCGGTATCACCCACTAATTGTCGTTTGAATGAATAAGCTGCTTCAACGGTTTGATCTTCATCTGCACGTACCATAAATGCTTTGCCAGTTTTTAGCGTATTATGATCTTGACTAACAATGGAGATATTTCTTTTGCTTAAACTATTCGGGATACGCTCCCACACGTTATAACTTAATGGCACGTTAAACGTCACCGCGCCGTTATTATAAATTGCAAAGGCTTCTTGAATAGTCGGAATCGGTAAAATGGGTGGGCGGATATCCACTCGTTTGCCTAAATCACCGCTAAGTTCAGCATTATTAACATAAAATTCACCGCTTTCAGCTGGCACAGAAATGCCATCAGGAATAATTAACGGTTTTAATGTAGGCGCTTTAAGGTAATCTTCATTTCCATCGACTTCACGCTTATAGTTTTGATTGCTCCCACAGCCAACAAGAAATAAAGAAGTCATAATGGTTAAAACAGCCACTTTTTTAATGGCTTTGTTTTTAAATAAAGTTCTGTTCAATGTGTGATTTAACATAGATATCTACTTTTTAAAATAAAGGTTATACAACACTAATTAGAGTAAATTTGCTTCTTTTAACGCTTGCTCAACTGCGGGGATCGATGATGCACTGAGTGATACCATTGGCAATCGAATTGTTGCATCTTGCATTAAACCTAATTTTGCACAAGCCCATTTGACTGGAGTTGGGTTCGGTTCGATAAATAAATTATGATGTAAAGCCATTAAGGTATCATTTAAAGTTCGGGCTTCTTGAATTTGGTTATTGGCAGCAAGTTGACATACAGTTGCAACAGCTTTAGCTGCAACATTAGCGGTAACGGAAATAACACCATCACCACCTAAAATCATAAAATCCAAAAATGTTGAATCATCACCACTAAGTAACTTAAAGTCAGGTCCAACCAATTTACGAGTAGGATAGACTCTAGAAAGATCGCCTGTTGCATCTTTTAATGCAACAATATTTTTGATTTTAGCCAAGCGTCCAACCGTTTCAGGTTTAATATCACTACTGGTGCGACCTGGCACATTATATAAAATCTGAGGCAGAGCGGTGCTTTCGGCAATGGCTTTAAAATGCTGATACATACCTTCTTGAGTAGGTTTGTTATAATAAGGCGCAACCGTTAAACAACCTACAACACCGATATTTTCAACCCGATGAGTTAATTCAATAGCCTCTTTAGTTGCATTAGCCCCTGTGCCCGCAATAATGGCTATACGACCGTCAGCATAATCAATTGTTCGTTTAATAACATCAATATGCTCGTGATGATCAAGGGTTGCCGATTCGCCTGTTGTCCCAACCGAAACAATAGCCGATGTCCCATTAGCAATATGATATTCAACCAATTTTTTTAAGCTTACATGATCAACATTTCCTTTTGTATCCATCGGAGTAACAAGTGCGACCAAACTTCCTGTAAACATAAAATGACCTCTCATATTATTGGTTTATAACACAACGTAAAGAATAAAAAATCTGCGAACAAGTATGCGATATTTCTAAAGTAAATTCAACTTTTGTTACGCCGGATTATCAATATCAATAAAAATAACTTCAACACCATGATTATTAGCTAACCATTCGCCTAATTTTTTAATGCCGTAACGCTCGGTAGCGTGATGCCCAGCAGCATAAAAATTAATGCCGTACTCGCGCGCAATATGAATAGTGCGTTCCGAAACTTCGCCAGTAAAAAAAGCATCCACGCCATTTTGCGCTGCCTGCTCAATATAATCTTGCCCTCCACCACTACACCACGCAATACGATTAATTACTGCTGGTGCATTATCACCACAAAATAACACTTGTCGCTGATTATTGTGTAACACTTGCTCTAGGTGTTGTTTAAATTGTAACGCCGTCAGTGGCATGTTTAACGTGCCAGTAAAAAGCAGATCAGCGATATCATTACGCTTATCGACCGCAATCCCCAACAAATTAGCTAACTCAATATTATTACCAAAAATGGAGTGTCCATCTAATGGCAAGTGATAACCGTATAAATTAATATCATGCGTTAATAGTGTTTTAAGCCGTTTATATTTAATACCTGTAATGGTTTGTGGTTCACTTTTCCAAAAATAGCCATGGTGCACAAGTATAGCATCAGCTTGTAATTCAACCGCTTTATCCAATAATAACTGACACGCGGTCACGCCAGTCACAATCTTATGCACCTGTTCGCGCCCCTGCACTTGCAATCCATTTGGTGCATAATCACGATAACGGGTAATTTGTAGTTCATTATTAATTATCTTTTCTAATTCAAAGTTGTGCATAATTCACTCGGTTTTAAGATCATTTATATGATGATGATTGATTATAATCACTTTAATCAATCAGCGCATCTTCTTGTTCGTTTTAATCTCTATTTTGCCAAAATGGCTACAATCCTTGCCACAATAAAAGCGCATTAAAATTAACTATTCAATAGCAAATCTCAATGCCAATGCTAGGCGAAATAATCAAAAGCTGTCATAATAGTCTTTTTTTGACAAATTAAGATAGATTAACGTGCCAAACGCCAAATTATGTGAACGCTTTCGTGGGTTTTATCCTGTTGTTATTGATATAGAAACATCAGGGTTTGATCCAAAACTCAATGCTATTTTAGAAATTGCCGCTATTACTTTAAAAATGACACCCGACGGCTGGCTAGAGCCAGATCAATCCTTGCAATTTAATGTTAATCCATTTAGCGACGCGATTTTAGAGCCAACAGCACTGGCTTTTAACGGAATCGATCCGACTAACCCTTTACGCTCAGCGGTAGATGAAAAGCACGCTTTAGACGAAATATTCAAAATGGTTAGAGCCGGCATAAAAAATAACGAATGTACCCGCGCAGTCATTGTGGCACACAACGCACACTTTGATCACAGTTTTTTAATGGCTGCCGCTGAACGCTCAAATATCAAACGTAATCCATTCCACCCATTTGCCACCTTCGATACGGCATCACTAAGTGGCTTAATTTTTGGGCAAACCGTACTGGCCAAAGCATGTCAAGTAGCACAAATCGAATTTGATCACAAACAAGCTCATAGCGCATTATACGACACGCAAAAAACTGCGATACTCTTTTGCAAAATCGTCAATCGACTTAAAACATTAGGTGGATGGCCTTTAACAGCCATAGATGATAGAGAAGTAACATCAATCATGGATTGAGAAAATACTTAGTAACACGAAGCATTCATAAACACAATAACAAAAAATTACCGATTAAAAAGCGCGCTTATAATCTGCACGCTTAATGCTATTTAAAAATTAAGGTTTATGTTTTTCGGCAGTTTGTTGAATAAGTGTTTGCAACTCGCCAGCTTGAAACATTTCTAGTAAGATATCGCACCCTCCCACTAATTCGCCTTCAACCCATAATTGCGGGAACGTTGGCCAATTAGCAAATTTAGGTAATTCGGCACGAATATCTGGGTTTTGCAAAATATCAACATAGGCAAATGGCTCTCCACATTGTGATAAAACCTGCACCGCCTGTGCCGAAAAACCACAACTTGGTAATTTTGGCGAACCTTTCATATAGAGAATAATCGGATTATCGGCAATTTGTTTTTTGATTTTATCGAGCGTTGTCATTTCAGTGGTCATACGATTTCCTTTATCATTTTTCGTAATAATACTGACTATTTTAACGTACAATGGATATTGTTCCCACTGCTATCTTAAATCCCCATTGTTTAATGCATATTTTTAAAACAAACAAGGAGCAATAAATAGCATCTGCTTATGATTAATCGTATCATTTTAAGACTTACTTCTCATTAGTAAAAAATAGCAAAATAATTTTTAAGCTAACAAAAGATTAATACGTTTTATCATCAAAAATTAGTCAGAAAACCTATTGATTTTATTAATGTTTTTATTCTTGATTTTTAAGTTTTTATGTGAGGTTTTTAACGTTATTTTTTAGCCATAATATGACAGTTAGTCATTTGATTAACAATCCCTTTTCTTGCTACTACAAAAGCGCTTAACTGGGGGGGTAATTAACTAAAGCGCCACCTGACTACAGAACGTTTGGCGCTTTACTGACTTTGCTTAGCCGAATTTTATATTGCTTTTTGCAAACTTAGAATTTTTATCAATGCCCAACGCTAGGGATAAGTGCACAAAGTATACCAATTGTCGCCATTCCCGCGGTAATCAACAGTAGCTTCCGCTGGACTTACCACAAAATGGCTGCTTGCATTGAAAATGTCACTAGTCCAATGCCAATCGTAGTTATTGTTGAAAAAACTAGAACCAATGTAAAAACTAACATCTCCCCACTCCGTACTAAAGCCAGCATCGATTCTACGTTGGCGAAACCAAGAGTTTGATGTTGGCACTGCTCCATCGATGCCATTTACACAAGGAAAACGGGAACCTAAACCGCACTTGGCATTGGTTATATCCTTAATTTTTACTTGACGATACCCCAAACTATTACACCATGCTAATGAGTCAGAATAGAAAGCCCTTTTTGTACCACGATGAACAAACCACTGCTTCAACACAAATCCATATTTGATTACCACATTATTACTTTTATCATAACCCTTTAGTACAAATAGTTGCGGTAAAGTTGGCTTAGCTATTGTCCCTGGATTGCGAGATTGTCTTTGAGCTGCCGTTACCGTAGGCCCGGTAAGGGTGACCTTTACCCCGCCTAAACGCTCAAAGTGATAACCGTCACCGGCTGATGGTTTTGGCGGCTCTACTGTCATGCTAGCGGTTATCCCCCCCTGACTTACCGAAGGCCAACTTAATTCGCTTGGGTTTACGTCATCATCCATATCTAAATAAAAATACAGCCCATTAGCGCCTGTTGTCGGAAAATTTTGTTCATAGGTAGCCAACTTAGTTGATTGGACTAAAAATCCGCCTCTATCATTGTCCGTGTGCAGGTTGCCCCAAAGCGCAAACTGATAAGAATGACCAACAGTCTCAAAAATGCCTAATGCACCTTTTGGTGCAAAATTATTATGCAATAAATTTGGCCTTACGTATTTGATATCATCATAATGACAGCGGGTTGATCCCTTTGGTTTGATATAGTAAACAGCACTACCACTATCAAATGTACTATTATTGGGCATGCCATAACGTGTACTTAAGCTACCGTCACTGCTTGTTAATACTACTTTATAAGGTGCATCACATATATTTAATACCGTATTACGATTCACGGCATTATCATCTTTATCGGTGATATCAACCGTTAAAGTCCCTGTTGCGCTAGCCCCATTAGCGTCTTGACCGTCGCCATCATCATCCCCCCAATAATGATATGGCGGGCCGAGTAATGCATTTAGCGCTATTGAATTCACGTCCACTGGAACGAGCATAGTAATATCACTAAAACTATCACCCAGTTGCGGTAACTCAATGGGATTTGTTGGGCTTGACGGATTTTTTTGTGGTGTGATAATTTGACCGTCTGATAGCTTAATACTTAATAATTCCTCGGTGGTTGAGATCTTCGTTTGCCCACCATCATACGTAAAATACGGCGCACTACCTTGTATTACTTTTGTGCTTTGCGCAGATAATGCCTGCACATCCAATGAACATAATAGCAACAACGGCAACAAGAAGCGTGGCGGTAGCAATTTTTTCTTTAACGAAAAAGACAGCTTTGTGAATTTAATTAAGTTGCGTGCATAAAAGCAATTTTTGGAACTAGCTACAAAAGTTAAGATATAGGACATCCAGTGTCTAAAATAATACTGCATTACATTTCACCCATCTCGTGATTTTTGTTTTATTTTAATTTTTTTCTGCGTGTAATATCACTGTCTAGTTTAGTTTTTAAACCGCGAAATTATAACCACTAAAATTTTTTTTGCTACCTTTTTGTTAATTTTTTGTTTGTTTTTTGTTTAATTATTAATAATGAATGGCGTAACGACTTTTAAGAATTGGCTTTGTGGGAAATCGCATTATTCTATTCGATTTTATGGGATACGTTTAAGAGATTAACGCTTCAGAGGTTTTCACTAATAACACACTTTACTGACAAAACTTAAAACACCTAAAACCCCACAAACCTTAAAATAAACCTTTGTCAGCCTAAAAAATCATTCAGAAAAACCATTGATTTTATTGAATTTTTTTCTTGGCGTTTTTTCCAAAAAATATAAAAGGGAGTAAACATACCAGCAAAATATCGACCACAAATTCTTAACTGAATTGACGATTTAGAAAAAGGCGGTAGCAATCAAGGCATAGGGCTACCAGCATTGACGCCCAAAATAATACAGCATCACATTTCACTTACCACACAAACCTTTTTTTATTTTTCTGGTTTACCACTTACTTGATGAGATTGTTTTTCAATAATTGAAATTGTTACTTTTCAAAAATATTTAGCACGTTTTTTTGTCAGTTTTTTGTAAATTTTTTAATGGATGGAGTGACTTTTAAAATAACTAGGTTAAAGCGTTTTAGCTCCACTATTTTAAATGAAAGTTTTTATTGCGACTTTTAGATATGATTGATTCTTAGCATATTATTGCGTCAAAAAAAACAACAGCCGCTTAGTAATGGTAAAAATGGACGAATTTTTTTGATGAAAAACCAGTCAGAAAACCAATTGATTTTATTTAATTTTTTATTTTTACCTTATAAAGGATGACAATTTTTGCCTACCCTTCCACAAATCCCGACAATATAGTATGCTAGCTACCATCGTTTCAACTCACACTAAACCGTATACACCGTGCACGCATTCATTTTGACTTTACGTAAAGTCTTTTACAGCAGTAATCTTCTTTTTAGTCTTCGAATGTTAATTAGTTTAACGGGATCGACGTTGGTTCCCTGGTATTTAGGACACACTTCGCTGGTTATTCCACTGACTCTTGGCGTTGTCGCGGCAGGTTTAACTGAAATCGACACCCGCCCATTAAGTCGCTGTATTAATATCATACTGACATTGTTCTGTTTTTCTATTGCGACTTTTTCGGTCGAGTGGTTATTTGATTACCCGGCATTGTTTATTGTGGGGCTGATGTCTTCAACGTTTATTTTTATTATGCTGGGTGCGCTTGGGCAACGTTATGGTGTTATTGCTTTTGGGTCACTTTTGATTGCTGCCTATACCATGCTTGGGCATAATTTATATACAGACAACTATACATTACCCTGTTTTTTATTGTTAGGAACACTTTGGTATAGTATTGTTTCGTTTATTGAATCAATTATTCAACCAATTCGGACAACACAACAAGGTTTATCTTACTGTTTTTTAAAGTTGGCGCAATATCTTGATGATAAAGCGGCAATGTTTGATCCCGATGAAACCAATCATTTTATCAAACAAACACAACAACTGGCCGATAGCAATAATCAGTTGATTAATGCTTTTAATCAAACCAAAAGCACACTGTTTAATCGACTAAAGAGTTACAGAGGGCAATCTTCTGTCAAAAAGATGCTTAACTATTATTTTGTCGCACAAGATATTCATGAGCGGGCTAGCTCGTCACATAGCAATTATCAAATCTTAAGCCAGCATTTTAAGCATAGCGATATTTTGTTTCGGTTTGCACGTATTTTAAATTTGCAAGGCAAAGCTTGCACTAAGTTAGCTGTGTCAATTAAGCTAAATCAAACTTATCAGCACGATCCCCTGTTTGTGCATTACTTTTCGTACCTTGAAGAAGCTATCAAACAATATCAAATTCGTGATAAAAACAATGCATTATTGGTTAAATCTTTGCAAAGCTTATATCAAAACTTACTATCTATTGATCTATTATTAGCCAATATTGATACTGAACAACATCTATCAAAAGAACAAGAAGATAATCAGCTAGTTGACGAAGAGCTAACGAGCTTTCATGATATTTTTAGCAAAATCAAACGTAATTTGACGATTAAATCAGCATTATTTCGCCACGCAATTCGTATGAGCCTTGTCCTATTTGTTGGCTATATGGTACTTTCCTTTTTCCAACTTACTCATGGCTATTGGATTATCTTAACCAGCCTATTTGTTTGCCAACCTAATTACTCAACGACAAAACACCGATTAAAATTACGTGTAATCGGCACTCTATTAGGTATTATTATTGGCATTCCTCTTACTTATTTATTTCCTAGCGTTGAAGAGCAGTTAGTGTTAATTATCATTACTGGTTGGTTATTCTTTTTATTTAAAAATTCACAATATGCTTACGCCACCGCCTTTATTACATTGTTAGTATTTTTTAGCTTTAGCCTGATTGGTGAAAGTAGCATTTCGGTGGCTATTTCACGCATTATTGCCACCTTAATAGGGTGTTTTATTGCGTGGTTTGCCGTCAGTTTTATTTGGCCTGATTGGAAATTTAGAAACTTACCAAAATTGATTGATCGAGTTTGTCATGATGACAGCCATTATTTAGCGCTAATTGGTAGCCAGTACTTATCAGGAAAAACCAACGATCCGCAATATCGATTAGCAAGGCGAGCCGCTCATGATAGCAATGCCGATTTATCATCTTTAATTAGTTTGATGACAAAAGAGCCTCATATGAATCCAATAGTTATTGATCAAGGATTTCGTTTATTAACCCTTAATCATACATTGATTAGTTATCTTTCTACCTTAGGCGCACACCGAGATAAAGGGATTTCGCCCCACACACTTGAACTGTTTGACGATCTATCAGTGTATATTATCAATCTGTTAACAGATAAAAAACTGGATGAAAAATATCAATTAATAAAAAAATCGACCACAGATTATATTGAAACGCTCTCGTTCAATGATAATCTAGCCAATAATGATTTGTTAGTTATGCAACAATTGGTGTTAATTTTAGATATTCTGCCAGAGTTAATCGCTCTGGCTGGTAGCCTAAAAAGCTAAGTTATACTAAAGCAAGGTTACACTAAGGCAAGGCGAATTTTCTTATAACGTTTTTCATTATTTCTTTACTTACTAAAAAACGATTGATTAATTTATCAGATTGAATCACCACTTTTACTTTTTATAGAGTTTAATCATTTTTACGATTAATGCATTGGCGATTCATTTTGGCATCAATAAAAACCATTTTAACGACTTTAGAATGATTTAGGATGAGAAAGCAATTGCATCACAAAAAAACTTCAATAAAATCAATAGCTTTTCTGAAAGATTTTTAAGCTAACAATTCGGCTTAATAAGCTGTATAGGTAATTGATAATGCATTTTTTTTAATAGATAACATAAATAAACCGCTTGTAATAGATGCGTTATCGAGATGAGTTGATTGCTAAGGATTTTGTTTAACACTAAACTTAACGAGTTTAATCCTAAAGTGTCACAATCATGTTGAATTGCTTTCAATTGCTGTTTTTGATCGATAAATAATTCAAGTCGTCCTGAACAAGTCACACTTTCAAGTATTGTTAATAGAGGCTGAATAATAAAAGTTGAAAGCGAATCTTTAGTGTAATTATTTTCGCTTAACTGCATTTTTCGCATTGTATAAGTATTTGAGAGAAACATGTGTTCGGCCACTGCGGTTTTTCTTCGGCGCCAAGAATCTTCAAAATCAAGATTTAAGGTTTTTATTTCATTTGTTTTTTGTGCTTTATAAAGTAAAGCGAAAGGTTCTAAATCTAAAAAACTCTCGTTTTTTACGGCTTTCACTAATATGGTTAAAGGCTGATTTTGTGTTTCTAGAAAACTACGTAAAACCTCAATGCGTGATTTTCTATATTCATCCCAAAACAGCCGTAAAAATAACTGGTTTTTCTCGGCATCTTTTACGCACCAAACTAAACTTTGCCTAATTTCATCAAAATACGGCTTATCGTTATTTTGTATATGAACAAATACTACCTCATTAAAAAGAACGTCATCCAAATGGCTATTTTGCAAATAACCATTTAATACTGGCCAATTTTGGAAGCCTGTAGTTGCTTTAAATTTAAGATAATTTTCATCATTCCACCCGTTTTGTTGTAACGTAGCGGTCGAAC
>NZ_LZGZ01000054.1:0-508 GCF_001690515.1 Gilliamella sp. Fer4-1
ACAAATAATAAACATTTATTATAAATATAAAATTACCAATTATATTTTTTTTGTGCAACGGCATTGACAAAATGGATAAAATCAGGCATATTTTGCCACCTTAATTAATATGTAATTTTTATACAAACTTGGGAGTTGACTTTGGCTAATATCAAATCAGCTAAGAAACGTGCGGTTCAATCCGAAAAACGCCGTAAACATAATGCTAGTAACCGTTCAATGATGCGTACTTATATTAAAAAAGTTTACGCAGCTGTTGCAGCTGGTGATAAACAAACAGCTGAAGTAGCATTCAAAGACATGCAAGCAGTTGTTGACCGTCAAGCGGCTCGTGGCTTAATTCACAAGAACAAAGCTGCACGTCATAAAGCAAATTTAATTAAACAAATTAAAGCATTAGCATAATATATTTATCTGTTAACTATCATAGTTAAAGAAAAATAACAAAAAGTGGTGTAAGCCACTTTTTTTATTTATATACTAATCATTCATGCAATATTAATAAAAT
>NZ_LZGZ01000055.1:0-2826 GCF_001690515.1 Gilliamella sp. Fer4-1
AAATGAACGCCTTCTAAGTTGACTTTATAGTTGCCTTTGGGAATATTAGCCTTATTCCAACCAGTATATTCTTCCCATTCCCAAAAAGTTGCCATATCGGCAATATATAAATCGCCAGTGATATTAAGATAAAAATATTTATCACTGAATATTACACGCCTATTATCATTACTGGGCATTTCATTTAAAAACAATCGAACGATATAGCCTCCATCATCAATCCCCATGATAGGTAAGGCAATACCTTCATCAAGCACAACATCACCTTTATCTGTGGTTGTAAATTCTTGAAGAATGTTTTTTCCATTCTCTATTTTCCCGCCAAAAAGAGTCAGTATTCCTGGATAATCAAAAATAATTATCCCATTAAAATCAACGTCAATATGTATTGTTTTAACCATATCTGGCTCCCAAATTTTTATTCAATTATTTATTGTGTTATCGATTCAATTTTTGTATTTAAACTTTTTATAGAAAATAAAAGACATTTATATTTATTAAGGTTCAAAAAGGGATAGCTATTTTCTTTTGAAGTTTTTCTTCAAAAATGATTATTAATGCCTGAAAAATGTTTTCCCAATTTCTGATATATGCTAATGAATCAACTTCTATAGAAAAATCAGGTATTAATTTATTCGGCATTCCAGTAGATTTACCTTGTTTATATGATAAAAGGATCGTTTCACCTTTCACTTCATAGTATAAATAAAAATCAGATCCTTGTTCACAAAACCATATCGTTTCTTTTTTGGTGTGTGATAATTTGGCCGCATTTATTGAGTTAATAATGTCATCTAAATAGATCAAAAAATCAGAAAACAGATCTAAAGTAATGTTTAACCCATTTTTAAATGTGATATGTATCAACCCATTAATATATTGAGATAACTCAACAAGAGCAAATTCAAAAGAGGATAGCTCCATTTCATCCTGATCTAAAAACTCATCCAATTCAGGGGTTTTCTCGTTAATAACTAAACTAATATTCATATCTTAATTTTCCTATAAATAAATTGGCTACAGCAACAGCTTTATTTTTTGTTATAACATGCTTAATGTTATGTGTTTAATTTAACTATGTGCTTAATAAAAATGCGCACATAAAAATATACGCAATGTTATTCAATGAATTCTAATCAAAAAGGTGCTGATGCTATATTTGAAAATATCAATATCTGAGCAATTTATTTTACCAAATTGAAAATCAAAATAGTTCTAAAGAGTTGTGCCATAATAAATAATATCAATGTGCTACACTGATAAAACTGGGGCTAATTGTTGTGTCGCTCTTGTTAATTTATCTTCTCGTTTCTCTGTCTCGGTTCCCCAATAATTTGGTAACCATAAATGATTATATTAAATATCAAATAAAAGCGCATGGATAGGAGCATGTAAGGCTTGTCGAATGTAGTTTTGATTTTCAAGCGTATAATCATTCCAATAATAAAAACCGGGCGAAGTGGGCAATATTTCCATTAAAAATGATTTTAATTCAGATGGAAAAGTAATTTGATAATATTCTTCTGCATGTTTAATTTCCGTGGCAGTCATGCCTTTATCAAATGATATATTTTGATTGATACGTATTATCTAATTGATACCACGCCTACTTTACCTTCTTGAGATAAACCGATAACGATGCCATTTCCCTCAAGCTGTATCACATTATATATGTTATTAATATGCCAGCCTTTTTGTTTAGATAATGCCAGCCAATCATTAAGTTTCCAGTTAGCTACTTCGCCAAAATCAACCACTTTTTTTCTAACACCATGCAAATCAATATCTATCGCTATCACAATGTTATTTTCTGAATAAATAGTAACATTACCATATATATAACAATATATTTTTGTTTTTTTATTTAGTTTTGTGGTAGGCAACTCTGGCTCTCCCATTATTTCATAAATAACTGAATCAGGCGCGCCAATATGAATCCCATGAATTCGTAATTTATTAATGACATGAATCAATTGTATTTGAAATAATGGTTTCCACTCTTTATTCATCATCAACAGCCTAAATTAATATTGTATTTTTCCTATTACAAGCAATATCACTAGACAAATACTTTATCATGACCTAAAAAATTCATAAAAAAATTACACTGCATGTTTTAAGATTTAATGGGTGTTATGTTGATTTATAAAATCAATGACAGGTTGCCAAATTTCTTGTTCTGGCGCTTGATAATCCCATAAAGGTGTGACTAAATCATCTAATATTTTCAGTTTAGTATTAAAATTTTGTGAATAAATTTGACGTTGTTCTTGTGAAATAGCTAATAGTCTTTCAGAGTATATATATTTGCGCTTTCGTCGAGGGTTTTCAATAAAATTAGCTAACCCCAATAATTCTGCTTGGTCTTTACATTCTGTATAGGAAATAGGATAGGTCTGTTCGACCTGTTCAATAGCTTCCGCAATTGCTGATAAATTGACAGCTTGCATTGCTGGCACAATATATTTTGCTATAGAAAAATTCCATAAAAGATTACACCAACCATCACTTTGCCAGTGGCAAATAGTATTAATGACAACAAAGGCATAAAAAGCCTTTCGCTCCAGTTTTATGTGTAGTTCTGATTCACAAGGTATGCATTCACAAATCTTATCAAAAAATTCTATTATATCTTCAGGATCGGATAGTTTTTTATTTTGCGTTAATGTATTAATCGTTATCATTTTGACTCTTCATTCTATTTTGCTTCAAATTTTATTTGAAAGGCAGTATTAAAATCATACTATTTTAAGCAATTGAAAGGTTCACTCCTACACAAAATAGGTAGAGGCTACAAGCCCCTTGGTCTATTGAGAATATTTTAAA
>NZ_LZGZ01000056.1:0-10221 GCF_001690515.1 Gilliamella sp. Fer4-1
ATGCACTATCATCAAACATGTATATTTTAGTTATTTAATATACAAAAAATTAATTGAATATTTCATTTACTCAAGCATTGCTAATAAACTAGGGGCGGCTATAGGCATACATGCTATTGATAAATTAAATTTAAGAAACAAGGTTTTATTAATCAAGTGAATAACAAGGGATTAGCGGTAATTGATCAATCGGTTACAGATAAAAAACGCCACTCGCTACGTAATTCAACAAGCACCGTTAACTTGTCTGATAATGTAAAACGTCATAAATTATAGGGTGACGCTATTATTCTTTATACAAGAAATTCAAGATTTTTTGCTAAACGATAACGCCATTCTAATATAAAAAAACCGACCCTAACAGGTCGGTTTGTAAATTTATGTTTGCTTACTGTTTAGCTTCGATATTATCACCAACTAAATCCAAATGAATGGTTTTACCTGGGACTAATTTGCCTGACAGTATTTGTTGCGCTAATGGATTTTCAATCTCTTGTTGAATTGCGCGTTTTAACGGTCTTGCACCATAAATTGGATCGAAGCCCACTTTAGCAAGATGTTCAAGCGCTGCATCAGTAATATCCATTTGGTAACCACGTTCATCTAAGCGTTTTTCAACATGCGCCAACTGAATTTTTGCAATCGCTTTGATGTTTTCTTGACCTAATGGGTGGAATACCACTGTTTCGTCAATACGATTAATAAATTCTGGTCTAAAATTTTTAGTTACAACTGTCATCACTAGAGCTTTCATTTCGTCATAACTTAGATCAACTTGACCTTGAATTAAGTCAGATCCTAAGTTTGATGTCATAATTATGACGGTATTACGAAAATCAACCGTGCGACCTTGACCATCCGTTAAACGCCCATCATCTAATACTTGCAGTAAGATATTAAAGACATCTGGGTGCGCTTTTTCAACTTCATCAAGTAATATCACTGAGTATGGACGACGCCTTACTGCTTCGGTTAAATAACCCCCTTCTTCATAACCGACATAGCCAGGAGGTGCGCCAATTAAGCGAGCAACGGAGTGTTTTTCCATAAACTCTGACATATCAATACGTACCATGGCATCTTCGCTGTCAAACATAAAGTTAGCCAGTGATTTGCAAAGTTCAGTTTTACCGACCCCTGTTGGTCCCAAAAATAGGAACGATCCAATTGGTTTATTAGGATCAGAAAGCCCAGCCCGACTACGACGAATCGCATTAGCTACAGCAACAACCGCTTCATTTTGACCTATTACACGTTTATGTAAGGCATCTTCCATATGTAATAATTTGTCTTTTTCGCTCTCAAGCATTCTAGAAACCGGAATACCGGTCGCTTTAGACAACACCTCAGCAATTTCGTTATCAGTCACTTTGTTGCGCAATAACTTCATTGTTTTGCCTTCTAACTGTGTTGCTGAAGCAAGTTTCTTTTCGAGTTCTGGAATTTTACCGTATTGTAATTCAGACATTTTATTCAGATCACCAGCGCGACGTGCTTGCTCTATTTCAGTACGTGCTTTTTCAAGTTCAGCTTTAATGCTTTGCGTACCCGAAACAGCCGCTTTTTCTGACTTCCATTCTTCTTCAAGTGATGCATATTCTTTTTCTTTTTCAGCAAGTTCATCATTTAGCATCTCAAGACGTTTTTTACTAGCATCATCAGACTCTTTTTTAAGCGCTTGCTGCTCAAGTTTGAGTTGAATAATACGTCTTTCAAGTCGATCTAACGATTCCGGTTTTGAATCCATTTGCATACGAATACTTGATGCCGCTTCATCAATTAAATCAATCGCTTTGTCAGGTAACATACGATCAGAAATATAACGATGCGATAACGTTGCCGCAGCGACAATGGCTGGATCGGTAATTTGCACATGATGATGCAATTCGTAACGTTCTTTTAATCCTCGCAAAATAGCAATCGTGTCTTCAACAGTTGGCTCGGCAACATACACTTTTTGAAAACGACGCTCTAACGCAGGATCTTTTTCAATATATTGGCGATATTCGTCTAACGTTGTTGCACCAACGCAATGTAATTCCCCTCGAGCCAGTGCTGGTTTTAACATATTACCAGCATCCATTGCACCATCGCTTTTCCCTGCTCCAACCATGGTATGGATTTCGTCAATAAATAATATAATACGGCCTTCTTCTTTCGCTAAATCTTTAAGTACAGCCTTTAAGCGTTCTTCAAATTCGCCACGATATTTTGCACCTGCAATCAAGGCACCCATATCTAATGATAAAACGCGTTTATTACGCAATCCTTCAGGTACTTCACGGTTAACGATACGTTGTGCTAATCCTTCAACAATAGCGGTTTTACCTACACCTGGCTCACCAATTAATACGGGATTATTTTTAGTACGACGCTGTAATACCTGAATAGTTCGACGAATTTCTTCATCACGCCCAATAACAGGATCAAGTTTGCCTTGTTCTGCCCGTTGCGTTAAATCAATGGTATATTTTTTCAACGCACCTCGTTGATCTTCTGCATTAGGATCATTCACGTTATCACTACCTCTTACTTGATTGACGGCTTGGCTAAACTTGTCTTTATTGACACCTGATTTTTTAAGAATATCACTTAGGCTACCTTTATCTTCTAAAGCAGCTAAGATAAAGAGCTCTGATGATATATAACTGTCACCATTTTTTTGCGATAATTTATCGCACAAATTAAGTGTACGGACAAACTCTTGTGATGGAATAACCTCCCCACCCACACCCTGAACTTGCGGTAATCGATCAATCGCCTGAGTTAATTCTTGTTGTAAAATAGCTACATTTGCACCCGCTGAAGCTAACAATGGCGCTACACTGCTGCCTTCTTGATTAAACATGGCTGATAGAACATGCACAGGCTCTATATATTGATTGTCTTTACCTAATGCCATTGACTGCGCATCAGCTAAAGCTTGTTGAAACTTGTTTGTTAATTTATCTAACCTCATCGTATTTATCTCCTGAGCAATAGATTTGAGTTAAACGTGTATACATTCAACCCATTTGCATGATATCTAAATGAGTGTTGCAACCTAAATTTCAAGAGCAAATTTAAAATATTTTTTATAAAATTTGTACAGTAAATTAGCGAGTATTTAAAAAACTTAATTAGCATCAAAATAAAGTTGTTTGCAATACATAAATACACGTTCAACCAGTGTTGAAAGATGACAAATCAACTTTTATCCATTATATTAACACCTTTATTTTGTTAGGCGTGCTAACCGTGGTTCGTAACCCATCCCACGTAAAAAAACTAGGAATACAACATGTTCAAAATAGCCAAAGAGTTTCAATTTGATGCTTGTCATATGCTAGATGGACACAATAAAAAGTGTCATAACCTGCATGGTCATACTTACCGCTTATTAGTCGAAATTAGCGGTGATCTTATCGATAGTGGTTCAAGTCAAGATATGGTAATGGATTATGCCGATCTAAAAATGATTGCTAAAAAGTATATTGTCGATCCTTTTGATCACGCTTACCTTTATAATCAAAATAATAGAAATGAGTGCCGTATTGCTACATTATTGCAAGAAATGGATCGCAAAGTCTTTGCCTTACCGTGCCGAACAACTGCAGAAGGGATGAGTAAATTTATTTTTGATTGCTTATCTAAATATTTGCCTGTTTCGATGATCAAATTATGGGAAACACCAACTTCATATTGTGAATATTATCGGAGCCCAAAATGATCGAATTTCGCATAGTTGAAATCTTCGAATCTTTACAAGGCGAAGGTTATAATACGGGAATGCCTGCTATTTTTATCCGCTTTGCAGGCTGTAATTTAAATTGTGCTTGGTGTGATACTAACTTTCGCCAATTTACTCGATTTACCTTAGAGGCATTAATAGCAAAAGTAAGCGAATACAAAAGTAAAAACATTATTATTACAGGGGGTGAACCCACTAGGGTTAAAGCGTTACCACAGCTACTTTTGTCATTAAAAAATGCTGGTTATTTTATTGCCATTGAAAGTAACGGTCTTGGCAAAGTCGATGCGCTTATTGATTATATTGCCCTCAGCCCGAAATTTTGCTACCAGTCGCACTATCAAAAAATAGTCCAACCAACAGCCAATGAAGTGCGAATTGTTACCGAAAACCACCGTGATTTTATTGCTTTTTGCCAATATATCGAAACTCAGATACAGGCAAAACGCTATTATCTTTCACCTTGTGAAAAAGATGGTGCATTCAATATATTTGATACCATAAAACTACTGGGAAAAATTAACGAAAATCGATTAGATAATAAATGGTTATTGAATATACAAAGTCATAAACTTGCAGATATTGAATAGTGTCTATTTTTTAATCTAACTCGTTAAATATTGGAGAATGAGATTGAATAGAAAATTTTAAATAAAAAGATAATGAAAGTTAATTAGATAAGTCACTATTTGCTTAAATTAATAAAATAACTTCATTTTGCTCCATTTTTTAGTGGTTTTTGTTGATATGAAGTGGCTTTATGTCGATTCTTTAAGCTTTGCTAGTAAAAAGGGGTATTGATAATCACAAATGTTCTCCAAACACATAATCCACAAAATAAGTTTATTTTTTTGTTTAAAAATCATTCAGAAAAGCCATTGATTTTATTGATGTTTTTTGCAGCCCTAAATATACTGACAAATAATCAAATAGGGTTATTTATAATAAATCATAAAGTAGAATATCGATTTTACTTAAATTTTTCACTTTTTCTTTAAGCAAAAACCATCGAGCCACTTATGCAATCAGTGACAATTATCGACTTTGTCGGTATTATATTGGTCATTTTATTATAATTAGTTAGGTTTAGTGTGAATATTCAACAATTATTAACACAACGTGTTTCGCAAGCAATGATTATGGCGGGTGCAGATAAGAACTGCGATGCGCTAATTAAGCAATCAACTAAAGTGCAATTTGGCGATTATCAAGCTAATGGCGTTATGTCAATTGCCAAAAAGCTAGGCATGCCACCTCGGGAACTTGCTCAGACAGTTTTACAACATCTTGATGTTGATGATATTGCTGAAAAAGTTGAGATTGCAGGTCCTGGGTTTATCAATATCTTTTTAAAAAATAGTTGGATTGCTGAGCAAAATGAAATTGCTTTAAGCAGTGATAAACTTAACATTACTTTACCTGCAAAATCTCAAACCATTGTGGTTGATTATTCTGCGCCTAATGTGGCAAAAGAGATGCATGTTGGGCATTTGCGCTCAACAATTATTGGCGATGCCAGTGTTCGTGTTTTATCTTTTTTAGGTCATCACGTTATCCGTGCTAACCATGTTGGAGACTGGGGCACTCAGTTTGGTATGTTAATTGCTTATCTTGAAAAAATGCAAAATGAGCATGCTAATGACATGGCGCTATCAGATTTAGAATCTTTCTATCGCGCAGCTAAAAAACATTATGACGAAGACGAAGTATTTGCCGAAAAAGCGCGTAATTATGTAGTGAAATTACAAGGTGGCGATGAATATTGTCGTGATATGTGGCGCAAGCTAGTTGATATTACCATGACGCAAAATATTGCCACTTATCAACGTTTAAATGTTACCTTATCGCTTGAAGACACCATGGGTGAAAGCATCTATAACAGCATGCTACCTAATATCGTTGCCGATTTAAAACAGAAAGGGCTTGCGGTTGAAAGTGAAGGGGCGATTGTTGTTTTTCTTGATGAGTATAAAAACAAAGAAGGCGAACCAATGGGCGTTATCATCCAAAAACGTGATGGTGGCTACCTTTATGCGACAACTGATATTGCTTGCGTTAAATACCGTTACGAAACATTACATGCTGATCGTATTCTTTATTATATTGACTCCCGCCAACATCAACATTTAGAGCAAGTTTGGACAATTGTTCATAAAGCGAAGTATGTGCCTGAATCATTAAAACTAGAACACCATATGTTTGGTATGATGTTGGGTAAAGATGGCAAGCCATTTAAAACTCGCTCTGGTGATACCGTTAAATTAAATGATTTGTTAGATGAAGCGTGTGAACGTGCAACAACGTTAATTCGTAGTAAAAATCCTGAATTATCTGACAGTGAGCTTGCCCAAATAGTTGATGCTGTCGCTATTGGTGCTGTTAAATATGCCGATCTTTCAAAAAATCGTACTACCGATTATGTGTTTGATTGGGATAATATGTTGTCATTTGAAGGTAATACCGCACCTTATTTGCAATATGCTTACACTCGAGTACTGTCCATATTTAAAAAAGAAAATATTAACGAAGACAGTTTAACAGGCAAAATTAGTTTAGACACAGACAAAGAACGAGCTTTAGCAATGCGTTTAATTCAGTTTGATGAAACTATTTCAATTGTAGCTAGTGAAGGAACACCTCATGTGCTTTGTGCTTATCTTTATGAAATTGCAACGCTGTTTTCAAGCTTTTATGAAAACTGCCCTATTTTAGCAGCCGAAAGCGAAAGTTTAAAACAAAGCCGTTTAAAATTAGCCTCTTTAACAGCGAAAACACTTAAAACTGGTCTTGACATGTTAGGTATTAAGACGGTTGATAAAATGTAGTTAAGTCGCCGCCTATGCTAATGCATAAGTGGCATTTTTGCTTAAATATATTACATTTTAATTTTTATAACTAAATATGATTGGATTTATTGTTCGTCATCAAAATAAGTTAATGGCTTTGTTGCTATTATTTATTGCTATCCTTGTGATTCGTTTGTATCCACATCCACCTCTTTGTGAACCACTAACTTTTTCAAAACGCTATTATGATGACAATAACCAACTCATTCGAATGACATTAGCCAACGATGATCGGTATCGTTTATGGACACCTTTAGAGGATGTTTCACCCGATATTATTAATGGGCTACTATTACACGAAGATCAGTGGTTTTATTATCATATCGGTATTAATCCATTTAGTTTAGCTAGAGCTTTTGGCGCAACCTATTTAGGTGGGGGTAATCGTCAAGGTGCATCAACCATTACCATGCAGTTAGCACGAATGCGTTGGCAGTTAAATACTAAAAATATTGGCGGTAAATTGCATCAAATTGCTCGAGCGATACAATTAGAGTTGATGTATTCTAAGCATGATATTTTAGAGGCTTATTTAAATTATGCGCCTTTCGGGCGCAATATTGAAAGTATTGGTGCAGCATCGTTAATCTATTTTAATAAGCCTCCATCGCAAATGAATTTACCTGAAGCATTAACGCTAGTGGTTCTACCTCAATCACCAACATACCGTATTGATCGTAAAACAGGATTTGCAGGTAAAGCATTAGTAAAAGCCAGAAATCAATTATTTGAACGCTGGCAAGAAAAATATGATGTAGATAGCAATATTGCTGCTCTTTTTTTGCAAAAATTAGTTTTACGTCAACCTGAACAAATGCCTTTTGGTGCGCCTCATTTTGTTAATCAGATAATTCAACAACACCATAGCGATGCTCAAGAAGTTAAAACGACGTTAGATAGTAATTTGCAAAAAATCATTAGTCGGCAAGTTAATTTGTTTATTGAACGAAGCCGTTTAAAAAACATTAATAATGCATCGGTGATTTTGGTTGATACACAAACCATGCAGGTTAAGGCGCTGTTAGGATCGGCAAATTACTTTGGTAATTCTATTCAAGGTCAAGTTAACGGCACGCTTGCCAAACGCTCACCTGGCTCTACACTTAAACCGTTTATTTATGCGCTAGGCATTGATCAAGGCGTTTTGCATCCTCGTACTATTCTAAAGGATGTTGCCACCGATTTTGGGGCATATACTCCTGAAAATTTTGATCGTAACTTTCGTGGTCCTATCTCAGCAACCGATGCATTAATTCATAGCCGTAATATACCTGCAGTAACGGTTGCTTCTAAATTACATAATCCCTCTTTTTATCAATTCTTAGTTAATGCCCACATTCAAAAACTTGCTGATGAATCACATTATGGTTTATCTCTAGTTCTCGGCGGCGGTGAAATTAGTGCGCAAGAATTAGTTGGACTGTATGCCATGTTAGCTAATGAAGGGCGTTGGCAACCATTAAAATTTACTGAACCAACGATATTACCCAAGCCACAACATACGTTACCCGAACCGCAACAATTGTTAAGCCCTCAAGCGGCATTTATGACAATTGATATGCTGAAACAAAATACTCGCCCACAAGATGTTCTTAGTAAAATGCAAAATAAAATAATTCCTGTTGCATGGAAGACGGGTACATCATGGGGATTTCGTGATGCTTGGACAGCAGGAACTTTTGGCCATTACGCTATGGTCGTTTGGCTTGGTAATTTTGATGGTAGTGGCAATAATGCTTTTGTAGGTGTAGATGCTGCTACGCCACTTTTTTTTAACATTGTTGATAGTATAAATGCTTATTATCCTAACTTACATAAACCGAATCGCCCATTACCGCCTAATTTAAAGCGTATTGATATTTGCCTAACGAGTGGTAATTTATTAACTCAATGGTGCAAAGCAAAAGGCAAAACATGGTTTATTCCTGGCGTTTCGCCAATTAATCCAGATACGATTTTTAGACCCGTTATGATCGATAACCAAACAGGTAAAGCAGTTTGCCCGCCTTATGACTTAACAACGTCTCACTTAGCTGTTTTTGAATACTGGCCTTCAGATTTAGCTGCTATTTTTGCAAGCGCCGGCATTCCTAAAAAAACACCACCATCAACCAAGCATTGCCGTTCATCACAAAACTATTTAGGTGAGCCACCCAAAATAACTTCACCACTTAAAAATGTGGCTTATCAATTTAGATCAACAAAACAAAAAAATGAACAAATCAGTTTTACAGCTACCAGTGATGGCAATGTAAAAACACTTTACTGGTTTGTTAATAATAATTTTATTGGGCAAACAGATCCAAGAAATGCAATTAACTGGATCCCAACACAAAGTGGCACATTCAAAATATTAGTGATGGATGATTTGGGACGAAGCAATTCTAGAAAAATTAAAATCGAACTTTTTGATTAATCGATTATGATGATAGCTAACTTTAAATGGCGTAGGATCATAATGAGAATTTAAATTACATTAATTATTTAACTGTATTAATTACTAATTCATTAATATGATTTTTAGTTTAGTTGACAAATTCAATAAAATAAAATATCGCATTATGCGGATCAACTGCCTACAACTAAGCCCACCTAGATTACACCATGAAGTGCAATTGGCCTTAACGCCTTAGAATAAAAGCAGGCAGGACTTTTAAACTTATGTCGTTTTCTTTGGCGTGAGTTCAATAAGCTGTATGAGTTTTTACTTAATCGAGAAGATATTGAATACACAAAGACCAAAGTCATTAGCATTTTTATTCCATCCTCTCGCCATTTTGATAATGGTAATGAACCAAATAAGCACTAGTAAAATTTTGAATAAACTTACCACTATGTTGATAATCCCTTTTAGGCTCAAAAAAACCTTTTTCAATAGCCCATTCATATACACTTTTATTTAGAGGCATCTTTGTTAAAATCCCACTTAAACAATATTTTTTTATAAAGTCTTCTGCCTGTTTTAACTCCTCATAAACACCTGAGCAAAACTGAGCTTCATTTCCATGAAAAATCCATATAAACGATTGCATTATTTTCTCCCACATACCCTACTACGATGATTTTTATATTTAAGCCAACGTTTAATTGTATTTAAACCCTTTCCAATTTTGATATATTTCGATCAACAACACTGCGCTGTTGTTTATTTAACTCAAGTTCGCTTTTTACTGGTTTCCGATTAGCTCCAACCCCTATCATTCAACCTTCACCTTTTACGTGAGCATGTGCTAGAGGGTGACCCCCATGATAATAGTACTCAATGATAATATCACTATCTTTAACTATTATAGTAGAAGGAAAAGTTGAGCTGGCATGTAACCTCCACGGATCGACTCAAGTCAATCCATTAGACGCATACTAATACAGATTAAATCCATCTAGCAGCCCAATTGCGATTAGCAGGGTAAAACGTCTGTAGTTGGATAAGTATTTATTCTATTTTTTCTCATGAAGAATATTAACAAATAAATTATGTATATTCTGACAAAAAACTGAATTTTCAATTAGTTCAGGTAACACAAGTACATAATAAAATACATTATCAAAATGCAAATTTATATCATAAGGTTCAAAATCCGAATCATTATCGAATTCAAATAGTGTAGCGATCCCATTCAACGTTGTATTTTTTGCCTCGATTCC
>NZ_LZGZ01000057.1:0-2452 GCF_001690515.1 Gilliamella sp. Fer4-1
TTTTCGCCTTTCCCTCACGGTACTGGTTCACTATCGGTCAATCAGGAGTATTTAGCCTTGGAGGATGGTCCCCCCTTCTTCAGACAGGATATCACGTGTCCCGCCCTACTCTATAAGCTTCCACATATCGCACCTTCGTGTACGGGACTTTCACCCTCTATCGTGCGACTTTCCAGACGCTTCCACTAATACTATATGCTACCCGCTTGGGCTTCTCCCCTTTCGCTCGCCGCTACTCAGGGAATCTCGGTTGATTTCTTTTCCTCGGGGTACTTAGATGTTTCAGTTCTCCCGGTTCGCCTCATATAACTATGAATTCATTATATGATAGTGTAGTCACCTACACTGGGTTTCCCCATTCGGACATCAACGGCTATAGCGCCTTTTATCGGCTCACCGTCGCTTTTCGCAGATTAACACGTCCTTCTTCGCCTCTGATTGCCTAGGCATCCACCGTGTACGCTTAATTTCTTAACCTTACAACTCACAGTTGTCTTGGTTTTCAATTTACGCTTTTTTCTCTTTTTTACTTCAACACTTTTAGTTTAATCAGCTTAACTCAACATTTATTAAATATATCATTAAACCAAAAATAAAAGTTTTCCGTAAAAACGAGAACTCGTTTCTTTCAGCTTGTTCCTAATTGTTAAAGAGCTTTATCTTTCTATTTACTCATCTTTTAACTCAAAGTAAATACAAACATAATTTTTAAAAAATAATTCCGTCGCACTTTATGGCGTCCCCTAGGGGATTCGAACCCCTGTTACCGCCGTGAAAGGGCGATGTCCTAGGCCTCTAGACGAAGGGGACTGAATTATTTCTATTCCAAACAAACAATCTGTGTGAACACTTACGAGCTCTTCGTAAGGAGGTGATCCAACCACAGGTTCCCCTACGGTTACCTTGTTACGACTTCACCCCAGTCATGAACCACACCGTGGTAAACGCCCTCCCGAAGGTTAAGCTATCTACTTCTGGTGCAACCCACTCCCATGGTGTGACGGGCGGTGTGTACAAGGCCCGGGAACGTATTCACCGTGACATTCTGATTCACGATTACTAGCGATTCCGACTTCATGGAGTCGAGTTGCAGACTCCAATCCGGACTTAGACGTACTTTATGAGGTCCGCTTGCTCTCGCGAGGTCGCCTCCCTTTGTATACGCCATTGTAGCACGTGTGTAGCCCTGGTCGTAAGGGCCATGATGACTTGACGTCGTCCCCACCTTCCTCCGCTTTATCAACGGCAGTCTCCTTTGAGTTCCCGGCCAAACCGATGGCAACAAAGGATAAGGGTTGCGCTCGTTGCGGGACTTAACCCAACATTTCACAACACGAGCTGACGACAGCCATGCAGCACCTGTCTCACAGTTCCCGAAGGCACTCCCATATCTCTACAGGATTCTGTGGATGTCAAGACCAGGTAAGGTTCTTCGCGTTGCATCGAATTAAACCACATGCTCCACCGCTTGTGCGGGCCCCCGTCAATTCATTTGAGTTTTAACCTTGCGGCCGTACTCCCCAGGCGGTCGATTTATCGCGTTAGCTTCGGAGCCCATCACTCTAGGCAACAAACTCCAAATCGACATCGTTTACAGCGTGGACTACCAGGGTATCTAATCCTGTTTGCTCCCCACGCTTTCGCATCTCAGCGTCAGTATCTGTCCAGAAGGCCGCCTTCGCCACCGGTATTCCTCCACATCTCTACGCATTTCACCGCTACACGTGGAATTCTACCTTCCTCTACAATACTCTAGTTAACCAGTTTTAAGTGCAATTCCTAGGTTGAGCCCAGGGCTTTCACACCTAACTTAATTATCCGCCTACATGCCCTTTACGCCCAGTCATTCCGATTAACGCTCGCACCCTCCGTATTACCGCGGCTGCTGGCACGGAGTTAGCCGGTGCTTCTTCTGTAATTAACGTCAATTGTTGCACCTATTAGATACAACACCTTCCTCATCACCGAAAGTACTTTACAACCCGAAGGCCTTCTTCATACACGCGGCATGGCTGCATCAGGGTTCCCCCCATTGTGCAATATTCCCCACTGCTGCCTCCCGTAGGAGTCTGGACCGTGTCTCAGTTCCAGTGTGGCTGGCCATCCTCTCAGACCAGCTAGAGATCGTCGCCTAGGTGAGCCTTTACCCCACCTACTAGCTAATCCCATATGGGTTCATCAAATGGCGCATGGCCCAAAGGTCCCATGCTTTGGTCTCTCAACTTTATGCGGTATTAGCAGTCGTTTCCAACTGTTGTCCCCCACCATTCGGCAGATCCCCATACTTTACTCACCCGTCCGCCACTCGTCATCAAGTGCAAGCACTTATGTTACCGTTCGACTTGCATGTGTTAAGCCTGCCGCCAGCGTTCAATCTGAGCCATGATCAAACTCTTCAATTTAAAGTTTGATGCTCAATAACTGTCTCTGACATATTCAAATGAATCTTCAG
>NZ_LZGZ01000058.1:0-1277 GCF_001690515.1 Gilliamella sp. Fer4-1
CTGGTTCAAAATTTCCTATTAAATAATATTTCTATAATAACCATCAGATAATAACTATGACTGAATGTTTTTCGATTGATAATTATAATAAGCAATTAGAACGGAAAGTAGATATTTTAAAAACATTATTATCAGACTTTTCTCTTCCCGAATTAACAGTCTATTCATCGCCAATTAGCCATTATCGAATGCGAGCTGAGTTCAGAATCTGGCATCATGGTGAGGAGCTTTATCATATTATGTATGACAAAAAGACAAAAAAACGGGTACGCGTTGATGAATTTCCTATTGCGACTAAATTAATAAATCAAGCGATGCAAACTATTTTGCCTTTATTACAGCATAATCATCTACTTCGGCATTTATTGTTTCAAATTGATTATTTTTCAACCTTAAGTGGTCAGTTATTAATTACGCTTTTATATCATAAAAAGTTAAATGATGAATGGATAATTGAAGCAAAAAAATTAAAAATGCAATTAGCTAAACAAGGCGTAAATGCGAGTATTGTCGGGCGCGCTAGCAACCAAAAAATTGCAATTGATGTCGATTATGTTGATGAGATTTTACCCGTAATGGGTAAAATGTTTACTTATCGTCAAGTTGAAAATAGTTTTACCCAACCCAATGCGGCGGTGAACATTAAGATGTTACAGTGGGCTGTATCAGTCACTAAAAATTTGTCGGGTGATTTACTAGAGTTTTATTGTGGTAATGGTAACTTTTCAATTGCACTGGCACAAAACTTTCGAAAAGTATTGGCCACTGAAATTGCTAAAGCGTCAGTTTATTCTGCTCAGCATAATATTGCCATTAATCATATTGATAATCTTACTATTGTCCGATTGTCGGCTGAAGAGTTTACCAGCGCAATTAAAAGAGAGCGTGAGTTTAATCGTTTAAAAGGAATTCATTTAGATGATTATCGGTGCGACACGGTACTGGTTGACCCGCCTCGTGCAGGATTGGATTTAAATACTATTGATATATTGAAATCCTATAAAACTATTATTTATATTTCGTGTAATCCTAATACATTGCGCGACAATTTGCAGTTATTGAGCAAAACGCATTCAATTCAACATTTTGCAATGTTTGATCAATTTCCTTATACCGATCATATCGAAACAGGCATAGTATTGTGTAAAAAGTAAAAGGATCTGATATTCAAAACAGGATATTTTTGCTACAATAAGCCCAATTTATGTGTGACTAATTATTGTTTTCAGTATATATACAGACTTGCGCCAAATTAGATAAAAAAAACCCTAGATAAA
>NZ_LZGZ01000059.1:0-822 GCF_001690515.1 Gilliamella sp. Fer4-1
GCTTTTTACTAAGCTGTAATTCTTGAGTAATTTGTATTAGTTGGGCACTCATTTGTTTACTGATTCGTTCGTAGTTATTTAATTTTTCGGGTAACTTTGGCAACATAGTTTGCCACGCGGGTAATGATTGCCAAGTTTGTTGTAGTATTTTTTTTGCGCTATATTTATCTTGATACCATTTTTCTAAAAATGGTTTTGCTGTTTTCCATAAATCTAGTTCAGGATAAAGCTGGCGACCCAGCCCTTCAATATAAAATAACGTTTTTTCAAGCAGGGTTAATTGGGGTTGAATATCCATGTCAAATTGGCGAGCAACTTGAAATAATTGTAGTAAAATTTGTGAAAATGAAATTTGGGCAAGGGGTTTTGCAAATGCAGGTTCACAGACGTTACGCATTGCCATTTCAAGTGCTACAACATCAGTTGTTTCTGGCACCCAGCCTGATGTGATATAGAGTTGGGCTATTTTGCGATAATCTCGATTAAAAAAGGCTAAAAAGTTTTCAGCAAGATAACGTTGATCATCCTCAGTCAATATACCAATAATGGCACAATCAATGCCAATATAACGGGGGGTTTGTGGTTCGGTAATATCGACAAAAATATTACCGGGATGCATATCTGCATGGAAAAAGTTATCACGAAATAATTGGGTAAAAAATGCCTGAACACCTCGTTCTGCTAGTAATTTCATATTGACGTTATTTTGCTTAAGCTGCTCAATATTTGAGATAGGTATACCTTTAATTCGTTCTTCAACTAACACATTTTTTCGACAAAGGTCATGATATACATAAGGAATATATAAGATATCACTATTAA
>NZ_LZGZ01000060.1:0-29481 GCF_001690515.1 Gilliamella sp. Fer4-1
ATGGGATTTTAAGTTGCATTTTATTCAAAATACGGTATAATTCTCATTCATCTATCGCGGGGTGGAGCAGCTTGGTAGCTCGTCGGGCTCATAACCCGAAGGTCGTTGGTTCAAATCCAGCCCCCGCAACCACTTGAATTTTCATTCATAAACCATCTATTCTGTTATTGTTTGGAAGTTAAAATAAAGTGGCTTCATTAATAGTTAGTTTTTAAATGTAAGCCTCGCATGTCGAGGTTTTTTTGCGTGTTGAGATTTAAGCGTAAGTTTAAAAAGAATGTTGGGCTTTATGCCCTTTTTTTATTTTCTGCAGTGGAGGTTTGTTTGGCTAATATAGAACAGCAATTGACCGATATCATTCAAGAACCTGTGAATGCACTAGGCTTTGAATTAGTTGGTGTTGAATACATTCGTGGCCGTTATCCTGTGTTACGTGTTTATATTGATAGTGAAAATGGTATAACTGTTGATAATTGCGCTGATGTTAGCCGACAAATTAGTTCAGTGCTTGATGTCGAAGACCCTATAAAAGATGCTTATAATCTTGAAGTTTCATCGCCTGGCATGGATAGACCTTTGTTTACGATAGAACATTATCAACGTTTTGTTGGTCAAGAAGTCGCAATTAGTTTACGTATTGCTGTTGCTAACCGGCGTAAGTGGAAAGGGCGAATTAAGTCTATTGATAATGAGATGATTACATTAACTGTGGATGATAATGATGAAGTGTTTGCTTTTAGTAACATTCAAAAAGCGAATATAGTACCTAATTTTAACCTTAAATAGAGTACGGGTGTAAAGGATGAATAAAGAAATTTTAGCTGTTGTTGAAGCGGTATCAAATGAGAAAGCGCTTACGCGTGACAAAATTTTTGAAGCATTAGAAACCGCATTAGCAACGGCCACTAAAAAAAAGCACGCTGTTGATATTGATGTTATAGTAAAAATTGATCATAAAACAGGTGATTACGATACTTTCCGCCGTTGGCTTGTGGTTAATGAAGTTACGCAACCAACTAAAGAAATGACATTGGATGCAGCACAATATGAAGATGCATCTGTCAAATTGGGTGATTATGTTGAAGAGCAAATTGAATCGGTAGCTTTTGACCGTATTACCACACAAACAGCGAAACAAGTTATTGTGCAAAAAGTACGTGAAGCTGAACGTGCCATGGTAATTGACATGTTTAGAAATCGTATTGGTGATATTGTGACTGGTATTGTCAAAAAAACCAATCGCGACAGTGTGATCCTAGACTTAGGCAATAATGCAGATGCTATGATGTCGCGTCATGATATGTTACCGCGCGAAAACTTCCGAATCGGTGACCGTGTACGTGGTATTTTATATTTAATTGAGCAAAACAATAAACCCGCACAACTTTGCGTTAGTCGTTCAAATCCAGAGATGATGGAAGAGCTATTCCGTATTGAAGTACCAGAAATTGGTGAAGAAATGATTGACATTAAAGGCGTGGCTCGTGATCCTGGTTCTCGCGCTAAAATTGCGGTGAGTAGTAATGACCGCCGCATTGACCCTGTTGGTGCTTGTGTGGGAATGCGCGGTGCACGAGTTCAAGCTGTTTCGAATGAATTTGGTGGTGAGCGTATTGATATTGTTTTATGGGATGATAATCCAGCACAATACGTAATTAACGCCATGGCACCTGCCGATGTTGTTTCGATTGTTGTTGATGAAGATAAGCACACCATGGATGTAGCAGTCAATGCCGAAACTTTACCGCAGGCTATTGGTCGAAATGGTCAAAATATTCGTTTAGCTTCTCAGCTTACTGGTTGGACACTAAATGTGATGACTACTGAAGATTTGCAAGAAAAACACCATGCAGAATCTTTTGCTGCAATCAATAATTTAATTAAACATCTTGATATTGATGAAGGGCTTGCACAGTTATTAGTTGAAGAGGGCTTTACTTCGCTCGAAGAGCTTGCCTATGTGCCAGTTGACGAGTTGCTTGAAATTGATGAATTGGATGAAGATTTAGTTCAAGCATTGAGAAGCCGAGCAAAAGACGCATTGACAACAATGGCTCTAGCAAATAGTGGTGATAAACAGCCTGCGCAAGATTTACTTGAATTGCCAGGTATGACACAAGAATTAGCCTATCAACTAGCGCAACATGACATCATTACTTTGGAAGATTTAGCAGAACAAGGTACTGATGATCTAAATGATATTGAAGGCTTAACAAGCGAACAAGCTGGCGATTTTATTATGGCTGCACGTAATATTTGTTGGTTTGCAGATGAATAATTGAGGGAAAGTAATACATGACCAAAGTATCAATCGAAACACTGGCTCAAGAGATAAACACTCCAGTGCAAACACTTTTGCAACAGTTTGCCGATGCAGGTATGAATAAATCAGCATCAGATACTGTGACACAAAAGGAAAAAGAAGCTTTGCTTGCTCATTTAAAACCTCAGCAAGGCCCAACAAAGTTAACATTGCAACGTAAAACGCACTCAACCTTGAATGTGTCGAGCGGTGGTGGCAAAAGCAAAGAAATCAAAGTAGAAGTTCGTAAAAAACGAACTTTTGTCAAACGCGATCCAGCTGAAATTGCTGCCGAGCAAGAAAAGGCTCGTCTTGAAGCTGAGCAAAAAGCGAAGGAAGAAGCCGAATTAAAGGCTCGTAAAGAAGCTGAAGAAAAAGAGAAGAAAGCTGCGCAAGAAGCGAAAAAACGTGCCCAAGAAGAAAAAGCTAAAGCTGCGCAAGAACATTCAGTTGATCCAAAAGTGAAAAAAGCCCAAGAAGAAAAAGCACGTTTAGAGGCAGAAGCTAACGAAATTAAACGTAAAGCTGAAGAAGAAAGTCGCCGAAAATTAGAGGAAGATGCTAAACGTATGGCAGAGGAAGCTCGTAAGCTAGCTGAACAATATAACGATGTTGAAGATAATGATAATACCGAAGATGAAGATTATCATGTGACAACCTCTAAATACGCTAGAGCAGCTGAAGACGATACTGATCGTGAAGTTGAAAGCGCTCGTGGTCGAGGTCGCAACACTAAACAAACCAAGCAGAAAAAAGGTAGCAAATTATCAGAAGGTAAAGCAGAGCGAGAAGAAGCTCGCGCAGCAACACGTAGTGGCCATAAAAAGAAAGGCAAAAGCACCTTACAACAGGGTTTTAATAAACCTGTTCAAGCGGTTAATCGCGATGTTGTTATTGGTGAAACCATCACTGTGGCTGAATTAGCTAATAAGATGGCAGTAAAAGGTTCAGAAGTAATCAAAACAATGATGAAAATGGGTGCAATGGCAACCATCAATCAGGTCATTGATCAAGAGACAGCGCAACTTGTTGCTGAAGAGATGGGGCATAAAGTTGTGCTTCGTCGTGAAAATGAACTAGAAGAATCACTGATGAGTGATCGTGATACTGGTGCAGAAAAAGTCGCACGCGCTCCTGTTGTAACCATTATGGGGCACGTTGACCACGGTAAAACTTCATTACTTGATTATATTCGTAAAGCAAAAGTTGCTTCAGGCGAAGCAGGTGGGATCACTCAGCACATTGGTGCTTACCATGTGAAAACCGCTAATGGCGAAATTACGTTCTTAGATACTCCAGGCCATGCGGCCTTTACGTCAATGCGTGCTCGTGGAGCTAAAGCAACTGATATAGTTGTACTTGTTGTTGCAGCTGATGATGGCGTTATGCCACAAACCATTGAAGCTATCCAACATGCTAAAGCGGCAAATGTGCCAATGGTTGTTGCGGTAAACAAAATTGATAAACCAGAAGCCGATCCCGAGCGTGTAAAAGGTGAACTAGCTCAATATGGTGTCATGTCAGAAGATTGGGGCGGAGATACGCAGTTTGTTCATGTTTCGGCAAAAGCGGGAACAGGTATTGATCAACTTCTTGAAGCTATTTTATTACAAGCTGAAGTACTTGAACTGACTGCATACGAATCAGGTATGGCAAGTGGCGTAGTTATTGAGTCGTTCCTTGATAAAGGTCGAGGCTCTGTTGCAACAGTGCTTGTTCAATCAGGAACTTTACGTAAAGGCGATATTGTTCTTTGTGGATTTGAATATGGACGCATTCGAGCTATGCGTAATGAACTTGGTAAAGAAGTAACAGAAGCGGGTCCATCAATACCGGTTGAAATCCTCGGCTTGTCTGGTGTGCCATCTGCTGGTGATGAAGCTACCGTTGTACGTGACGAAAAGAAAGCGCGTGAAGTTGCTCTTTATCGACAAGGTAAATTCCGTGATGTAAAACTTGCTCGTCAGCAAAAAGCGAAACTTGAAAACATGTTTACTAACATGACAGAAGGCGATGTTTCTGAACTTAATATCGTATTAAAAGCGGACGTTCAAGGTTCTGCTGAAGCGATTTCTGACTCATTACTTAAACTTTCAACAGATGAAGTTAAAGTTAAAATTATTGGCTCAGGGGTGGGGGGTATCACAGAAACCGATGCTTCTCTAGCTGCTGCATCAAATGCGATTATTTTGGGCTTTAATGTTCGTGCTGATGCATCCGCACGTAAAGTGATTGAATCAGAAAACTTAGATTTACGTTACTATTCAGTGATTTATGATCTGATTGATGAAGTTAAACAAGCAATGAGCGGTATGCTTGCACCAGAATACAAACAAGAAATTATTGGTCTTGCTGAAGTGCGTGATGTATTTAAATCACCTAAATTTGGTGCAATTGCCGGTTGTATGGTAACCGAAGGTGTGGTTAAACGTCACAACCCAATTCGTGTTCTACGTGATAACGTGGTTATCTATGAAGGTGAACTCGAATCATTACGTCGCTTTAAAGATGATGTTAACGAAGTGCGTAACGGAACAGAATGTGGTATTGGTGTGCGTAACTACAACGATGTTCGTGTTGGCGATACGATTGAAGTCTTTGAAACTATCGAAATCAAGCGTACGATCTAATTATTACGCTATCATGTTATAAGCAAGGTTTACGCCTTGCTTATTCATATTTTAAGGAAAATAGATATGGCAAAAGCATTTAATCGTTCATCTCGGGTTGGACATGAATTACAAAAAGAGATTGCAATTATCCTACAACGTGAAATTAAAGATCCACGTTTAGGCATGGTAACTGTTTCAGGTGTTGATATTTCGCGTGATCTTTCGTACGCTAAAGTTTTTGTGACGTTCTTAAATGATGATGATCCACAAGTTATCGAACAAGGTTTGACAGTCCTTAATGAGGCTAAAGGTTATATTCGTACCTTAATTGGCAAAGCTATGAGCTTGCGAATCATTCCTGAAATCAAATTCTTTTATGATGAGTCATTAGTTAAAGGTATGCAGATGTCGAGTTTGGTTGCGGATGTGATCAAACAAGATAATGAGCGTCACAAAGATTAATATTAAAAACAACCCTGATATTTGTCAAAAGTTTCAGGTAAACATGTGTTTCAATATAAAAATGATGAATATAAAAAAAGCCCGCCGTGATATTCACGGCGTTTTGTTGCTAGATAAGTCACAAGGTATGACATCAAACGACGCACTGCAAAAGGTGAAAAGGCTATTTAATGCCAAAAAAGCAGGGCACACAGGGGCACTTGATCCATTAGCGACAGGTATGCTGCCTATCTGTTTTGGTGAAGCGACCAAATTTTCACAGTATTTATTGGATTCAGACAAACGTTATCGAGTAATAGCTAAACTCGGCGAGCGTACTGATACCTCTGATGCTGATGGTCAAATTATTTGTAGCAAACCCGTTAACATAAGCGAGTCGCAAATTAATGAAGCATTAACGCATTTTCGCGGTGACATTTTACAAGTGCCAACCATGTTTTCGGCATTGAAATATCAAGGTAAACCACTTTACGAATATGCTCGCCAAGGTATTGTTATTGAGCGAGAGGCAAGACCTATTACCGTTTATGACAATCAATTTATCCAATTTGATACCATAAAAAACGAATTAACGTTAGAGATACATTGCTCTAAAGGAACCTATATTCGAACCATTATTGATGATTTAGGTGAGCTACTGGGGTGTGGGGCACATGTTATTTATTTAAGACGATTACAAGTTGCTAATTACCCAATTGAAAAAATGGTCACTTTAGATGATTTACAAAATATGGTGTTGAAAGATGAGTTGCTAATGCCAATTGATAGCGCCTTACAAGATTGCCAAAAAGTAACATTAACTGATGAGCAAGGTAAAGACATTTTATTCGGGCGGAGTATTGAACTTGATAATAGCATACCAGTTGAAACACAAGTAAGAATCTATCAAGGCAAACAATTTATTGGCGTAGGAACGCAACGATTTAGGCAACTGTCACCAAAACGCTTAGTATCAATCTCTTAATATCCTTTTGTATTGTATATAGTTTTTAGTGTTATTGGCTAAAAAAGTTAGTGAAAAGAACATGTAAATGTATAGCTCAATAAAATATTGATTCAGCTTCAATAATATGACATTGTTTGATTGTTTTCTTGTTATTGTTTATGCGTTTGCAAAGCAAAGTTGCGGACGCTTTCCCCATTTCATACAAAGGCTTATTTATTCGGCTTAACCTATCTAATTCATTATATTGCCTATTTTGCGAATGACTAAGATAAGTAATGATTAATGGTTGCATAAGTTGAGCTTCACTTTCATTGGCCTGATGTACGGCTCCTAAAACGACACTATAAGGCGATAGGTAATGTTGTTCGTTGTGGTAATTCTCATCCAAATAATTTAAATTTGTATTATCACAGCAGACAATAGCTGTTGGGGGATTATTACTATTGATTAGCCTTTTAATTGCTGATCTGCCATGCTCATAAGTAATGCAATTTGGAATAAGATAGTTTGTATTAATCGTTATATTTTTTCTTAACAAAGCTTGTTTATAGCCTTGCAAAAAAAGTATGGAGCTATGATTATTGTTATCATTAAATAAAACTGCGATTTTAGTATGTGAATTATTTAGCAAATATTGTGTTATTTGGTAGCCAATGACTAAATGATCAAAATAGACACATGCATAATTAAGCGAAAAATGATTAATGAGAACAAGTGGCGGTAAGATTTTTTTAAAATGCCTTAATTCTGATAAATAGGCTGCATCATTAATGATTAAAATGCCTGCAAAATTGTTTTGGTTAATATATTTAATTAAATAATAAATATCTTTTTTAGTTTGATAAGGAAAGCGAAAATAAAAAATGATATAACCTGCCTGTTTCAAGGTTTGTTCCAAACCACAATTTATTAAAGTTCGAGTGATAAATTGATTATCAAGTATAAGTATTTTATTTGAGCCATTAGCATTCATCGATGATTTAAAATTGTCATGAATGTCAATATTTAGTTCTTCAATGGCCTTATACACTTTAGATTGCGTTATTGGCGAGGTTAAATGGGGTTTATTTAAAACCCTTGATACTGAGGCTATTGATAAATTAGCTTGTTTTGCAATGGTTGATAGTGTGCTTTTTGCCATAATGAATAATCTTAAGTGATAACTATGATTGATTACTTTAGTGGTAAGCTTCCAATTTGTAATCTGATAGCATTTATTTTTTGGATCTGTGTTCCAAAACATCCATCATAATTTATTTAATAAAGCTCAAATTAATATGTTTGATTGAAAATTATGGAAGCAACCATATTTTCACCTTAATACATGACAAAATTAGAGTGTAATGTCAGCTTGGTAATTAAAAATATGAGTAAATAATTAATCAACAGCTAGGGATGCATTTAATGTATAGTGAATATAGCATTAGTTATCGATATTGCGCTTTGCACTATAAACAGATAAAGAGCAAGTTTTACTTAATTGACAAAAAATATATAATTGAATTACTTCGCTAATAATAAGGTAGTAACAATAATATATGAAACTAATACATTTCTTTAATGCAATGCTATTGATACTGAGTTTTTTTACTTATGGTCATACACTTGATATTAATCCCAAATATCGTGGTGAGCCATTCTTTGCTAAGGTTGATTTATATCAATTAGAACAGGATTGTTTAAGGAACGAAGATGAATATCAAAAACTTGATAAAAAAGAAAAGGTAAAATATAACAGTCGTTGCCCATTGCATAATTTAAAATTTGATTTTAAAAAATTAGATGATTTAATCAATGATGATTCTCTTGTTTATAATGGTAACGATTTTCAACTGAAATTGGGCATTGCTCTAGCTAATCCTGATAGCAAAAATCAAGAATATTTACCTAATTTAGGAAGAAATATTACATTATCTTTGATCAACAAAAATCAGGTAAGTGATAAACTATTATTAGCAAATAACGCTTTTTCTGATAATCCAGATCTTTGGCATGGTTTTCAATATTACTATATAGCACCAAGTGGCGATATTTATACATTATCGTCTATAAAATCAGAACCAATAGAATCTCAGTCTGGAACGTTTCCTCGATTGTGGAAACATTACAATATTGATACAAGTAATATGAAATTTATGCTTAAAGAAGTATTAATTGGAGCGCCAGAAGCAACTTACCAAATCATTTACCCAAATCAATTTAATACCTATTTTCATGAAGGCGCTGTTGAGTACGGTATAACATTAGAACAGTCAATTGAACTTTTTAATCAATTGCCTAGTACTGGTTCTTCTGATTATAGCCTTGGTTTTAGAGTATATAATTATTATCAAGATCAGCTAAAAAAGAAAATAAAATTGCTTGATAACAAAAAACATCAGCAAGAATCGTTTTCAGTGTTAAATGAAAATATGAATAAAGCTTGTTTAACAACGCTAGCGCCAATTTATGAACGGGATATTGATCCTTATTTAAACAAAGTGTTGACTTGCTTAATTGAACAGCAACGACAAACAATAAAACACATAGAAAGTGAGTTAGCCAATTAGTATGGGAGGTAATAACCTATACTCATTGGTTATCATAAAATTTATTTGCAAAAGATAAATTAGTTCATGCAGATTTGAATAAGACTAAATCATTGAAAGGTTAAAACAATAAAGTAAATTTAACACAATGAATTATTTAGACATTTATATAAACTACTCGATAAGATCTAATCATCTATTGCTACTACCAAATATCTTTTTCCGCTATATTGAGCAATATAGTGGTATAATTATTGCTAAATTTTTTTATTAGTTGGGTTATAAATATGTCTGCATGGAATATTGCTATTGTTGGTGCGACAGGACAAGTGGGTTCTGCGCTAGTTGAATTATTACAACAACGTAGTTTACAAGAGAATAGTTTAAAAATTGACAATCTTTATTTAGTTGGTAGTGATAATAGTGCTGGCGAAGTTGTTCGTTATGCTGGCAAAAATTTAACTGTGACCGATAGTGCACAAATGGACTGGAGCCAGTGTCATTTTGCCTTTTTTGTGGCTAGCGCTAAAGTGAGTGAAACTTATGCGCAAATTGCGGCAGAATCGGGTTGTGTGGTTATTGATGCAAGTGGTTATTTTGCCGAGCAAGACCACATTCCATTAGTCGTGCCCAAAGTTAATAATAGTGTATTAACCGAATATCGTAATGAAAACATTATAGCGGTAGCAAGTGCGACTGTATGCCAATTGTTGCGATGTGTTGCGTCTTTAACTGACATTGAATTATTAACTAATTTACATGCTACCAGTTTTATTCCTGCATCTTTGTATGGTAAGCCTGGTGTTGATGAGCTTGCTGGACAAAGTGCTCGTTTACTAAATGGTATGCCAGTTGATAATGAACTATTTGACAAACAATTAGCATTTAACTTATTACCTATATCGCACGAACATCATGACTCAATGTTAGGTGAAAAGTCACAAGTTAACCAAATTCGTAAAGTACTTAGTAATTATGATTTACCGGTCTCGATTGAGTCAGTTATTGTGCCGGTGTTTTATGGCGTGTCACAAGCCATTAATGTATCAAGCAGCTTGCCAATTGAATTAGATATGACCCGTTTTGGTGAGTTTGGTGTTGAGGTGCAAAACGATAACTTACCAACTCCGGTAACTGAAGTCAGCGCTGAATCAGAAAATCAGCTAACTATTAAATTATCGAATTTAAGACATAGTTATGGTCATTATGAACAAATTCAATTTTGGTCTGTTGCTGATAATATCCGTTATTTGGGTGCGCTAATGCTAATTGAGACACTTGAGATCCTCATTAATGACTACCTGTAAAATTGCTCTGGGTATTGAATATGATGGTAGTGATTACTTTGGCTGGCAACGGCAACGCGCTGTTGACTCCATCCAAGAGCGGCTGGAATCTGCGCTATCGATTATTGCTAATTCACCAATAAACGTATTTTGCGCTGGTCGAACCGATGCCGGTGTACATGCAACAGGGCAAGTTATTCATTTTGAAACCCAAACAGTGCGATCACCTAGTGCTTGGACAATGGGAGTTAATTCGCATTTACCTAATAATATTGCAGTGCGCTGGTCACAAATGGTTGATGATAACTTTCATGCGAGATTTAGCGCAACGGCTCGGCGTTACCGTTATGTGATCTATAATCACCGTTATAGACCGGCGATTTTAGCTAAAGGAGTATCACATTATTATTTGCCACTGGACGAAACCTTAATGCATCAAGCTGCACAATATTTATTAGGTGAAAATGATTTTACCTCGTTTAGAGCGGCGCAGTGTCAATCATTAACCCCATGGCGTAATATTCATCATATTGAAGTTTGGCGACAAGGTGAATATATTGTTGTTGATATTAAAGCCAATGCATTTGTTCACCACATGGTGCGCAATATTGTAGGCAGTTTACTTGAAGTAGGTGCTGGTAATAAGCATCCAAAATGGATTGATGAGTTATTACAAGCTAAAGACAGAACGCAAGCTGCTGCAACGGCAAAACCTGACGGGTTATACTTGGTTCAGGTGGATTACCCATCTGAATATCAAATACCAACACAGGATTTAGGCCCCTTGTTTCTAAAATAACTGATTAAATAAATTAGATTATTTAAAAATGAATGAATTAAAAAGATGAATGTAATGAACACTAATGAAACAAGCATAAACAAAGATTATAAAAATCAAGAAGCGAAAAAATCAAATTTACATAATATTAAGCTTCCACCGCACTCAATCGAAGCTGAACAAGCGGTGCTGGGTAGCTTGATGCTTGATAATCAACGTTGGGATGCGGTATCTGAAATGATCACTGAGCGGGATTTTTACTCGCGTCATCATCAATTGATTTTTTCTGAAATGCATACCTTGGTCAGCAAAGGGACACCAATAGATTTAATTACTCTTTCAGAAAGTCTTGAAAGTAAAGACCTATTAGCCGATGTAGGTGGTTTTGCTTATTTAGCGGAGCTTTCTAAAAACACTCCAAGTGCGATTAATGTTGTTGCTTATAGCGATATTATTCGCCAACAAGCCATTTTGCGTGAGCTTATCAGCGCTTCTAACGAAATTGCTGATAACTGTTACGCTACTCAGGGGCGAGATAGCACTGAAATTTTAGACTTTGCAGAAAGTAAAATCTTTCAGATTGCCGAAAGCCGAACGAAACAAGGCGAAGGCCCTAAAAGTATTACCGAAGTATTAGAGGCCACTGTCGCTAAAATTGAAGAGCTGTTCCAACGCCCACATGATGGCGTGACAGGTGTTTCAACGGGTTATATTGATTTAGACAAAAAAACGGCAGGGTTACAGCGTTCCGATTTAATTATCATTGCGGCAAGGCCATCAATGGGTAAAACCACTTTTGCTATGAATTTGTGCGAAAATGCCGCACTAGAACAAGAAAAACCAGTATTAATATTCAGTTTAGAAATGCCTTCAGAACAAATCATGATGCGTATGCTAGCTTCGCTTTCACGTGTTGACCAAACGAAAATTCGAACAGGACAACTGCAAGATGATGATTGGGCAAGAATTTCAAGCACAATGGGACTATTGCTCGAAAAGAAAAATATCTATATTGATGACTCATCAGGTTTAACGCCAATGGAGTTACGCTCAAGAGCAAGACGTATTTATCGTGAACATAAAGGCTTAAGTATGATAATGGTTGATTACTTACAGCTTATGCGTGTACCGAATATTTCTGAAAATCGTACTTTAGAAATTGCTGAAATATCGCGTTCATTAAAAGCCTTGGCTAAAGAATTACAAGTTCCTGTTGTTGCGCTATCTCAGCTTAATCGTAGTTTGGAGCAACGTGCTGATAAAAGACCAGTTAACTCAGACTTACGTGAATCAGGATCGATCGAACAAGATGCCGATGTGATTATGTTTATCTATCGTGATGAGGTTTATAATGAAGCATCTGAACATAAAGGCATTGCAGAAATTATTTTAGGTAAACAGCGTAATGGTCCAATTGGTAAAGTACGATTAAAATTCCAAGGTCAATTTTCGCGTTTTGATAATTATGCTGATTCCAGTAAATATTTTGATGATGAATAACGATTAAACTTAATAAACATTAGGAGCAGCGTAAAAAATATAAAAGATATATTTTACGCTGTTATTTTTTGTTAAAACAACCACTTTAGAAACACGGTTAACGGTGAGTTTTTTTGCTAGCAATAAACTGATAAATTTGAGCAATCAAAAAGATAGTTGCTTGTAAAATAACAATGCAGGCACTGGTTGACGCATTAGCATAGTAGCTTATTAAAGTACCCATAACGGTTGAAAATGCCGAAACCAATACGGCAACCATTAACATTCGTTCAAAGCGTTTTGTTAGCGAAAAAGCAATTATGCCTGGAGCGATTAGCATCGCAATCACTAAAATCATTCCAGCCACTTTCAGCGATCCTACAATAGTTAAAGCCAACACACTCAATAAACCATAATGCAGTAGCTTAACGGGCAGCCCAACAACTTTGGCTTGCACAGGATCGAAGCAGTAAAGCATGAGATCACGACGTTTAATAATAACTAAAATTGATACTATAACGGTAATGAAAATAATTTGTTTAAGTTCGTCATAACTCGTACCAAGCACATTACCAAATAAGATATGATTTAAATGTTGTGAAGTATCTACTTTTGAAAAAAGCACTAATCCAAAGGCAAACATGCCTGAAAAGACAATACCCATGACGGTATCTTCTTTTATTCGGCTATTTTCCTTAATGTAACCTGTTGCAACCGAGCAAAACAAGCCTGAAGCAAAAGCGCCTATGATGATGGGAATGCCAGCTAAATAGGCTAGCACAATGCCAGGTAAAACTGCATGCGAAACCGCATCGCCCATTAACGACCAGCCTTTTAACACTAAAAAACAAGATAGTAGGGCACACACAATACCGGTTGCTAACGAAGCGAAAATTGCGCGCTGAATAAGAGGAAGAGTAAGCGGATAATAGATATATTCCCAAAACTCTGTCATACCTGCCTCCTTTTATTTAAACGGCTTTGGTGTATCCTAAAGCGATTCACAATTAACCCTTGCTTTGGTGCAAATAAAAAGGCAGCAATAAAGATTAGCGTTTGCAATGTCACAATAACGCCACCAGTTTCGCCATTTAAAAAGTAACTGATCCAAGCGCCAATAGCACTTGTTATAGCGCCAATTAGAACCGAAATAATCAATAAGTACGAAAATCGATTAGTCAATAAGTAAGCGGTTGCTCCAGGTGTAACAACCATAGCAATTACTAAAATGGCGCCAACAGTTTGTAGTGCTGCAACGGTACAGGCGCTTAAAATGGTAAAAAATAGGATTTTTAACGGTAGTGGTTTTAATCCAATGGATCGGGCATGGGTTTCATCAAAAAAAACCACTAACAAATCTTTCCAAAAAAAGAAAAGTAATATAAATGACACCAAAATAATAATTTGCACTTGCCACATATCACTATCATCAATCCCTAGAATATTACCAAATATAATGGTTTGCGCATTGATTGATGTTGGATTAAGCGAAATAATTAACAAACCGACAGCAAAAAAGGTTGAAAAGATAAAACCGATAATGGCGTCTGCTTTTAATCGCGTAAAGGCACGAACTAAAGTAATGGCGAGCGCAGCAAGTAAACCAGTAAAAAAGGCGCCAATTGAATAAGGCAAGCCCAGTGCATATGCGCCAGCAACACCTGGCACGACAGAATGCGAAAGCGCATCGCCCATCAGTGACCAACCTTTTAACATTAAAAAAGCCGATAAAAAAGCACAGGCAGCACCGACAATACTACTTACCCAAATTGCTTTTAACATAAAACTGTAGGTGAATGGTTCAAGTAACAGTTCCATTTATTATTGCCCTTTTGGTTCATTATCGTGAGGGTCAACCAGCAAATCTCGATGGGGTGAATCATGCTTACCTTCCCCATAAAAAATTGCAGCACGTTCATCGTCGGTTAAGATCGATACTTTACGAGGATCTTCATCTTCATGCAATTTATCGCCTGACAAGCTAAGATAACGCAATGCACCACCAAAAGTGGTCATTAAATTTTGTGGTGTAAAAGTGGTTTTCGTTGGACCAAAAGTCAAAACAGTTTGGTTAATTAATACCACTTGATCACAAAATTCAGGCACACTACCTAAGTTATGGGTTGAAACTAAAATTAAATGACCTTCTTTACGCAGATCTTTCAAAAGGTCAATAATGGCATTTTCAGTTTTAACATCAACGCCAGTAAAAGGCTCGTCTAGCAATAGTACTTTGCCTTGTTGCGCTAAGGCGCGCGCTAAAAAAACGCGTTTTTTTTGTCCGCCAGAAAGTTCGCCAATTTGCCGATGTTTAAAATCCAACATATTAACTTTTTCAAGTGCCATATTGACTTGCTTTTGGTCTTCTTTACTTGGAATACGTAAAAAAGACATATGGCCGTATCGTCCCATCATCACCACGTCAGAAACTAACACAGGAAAATCCCAATCGACTTCTTCGGTTTGTGGCACATAGGCAATAATATTTTGCTTTAAGGCTTGTTTTACGGGGATATCATTAAAAGTTACCTTACCTCGGGTTGGGCGAACCATTCCCATAATACTCTTAAATAAAGTCGACTTTCCACTACCATTAACGCCGACTAAAGCACAGATAGTACCGCCATTTAAGCAAAAACTGGCATCATAAATTGCGGTGTGACCATTATTATAAGTCACGGTGATATCATCAACATTTAAGCAAATTTGAGTCATTATTGTTCGAATCCTTTAGCGATAGTTTCAACAGTCACTTTTAACAAATCAATATAAGTTGGCACGGGACCATTTTGTGTGGAAAGTGAATCAACATATAAAACTCCGCCATATTTAGCGCCAGTCTCTTTACTCACTTGTTTGGCGGGTTTGTCGGAAATGGTGCTTTCACTAAATATAACAGGAATACTATTTTTTCGTACAAGATCGATCAGGTTTTTAACTTGCTTTGGTGTGCCTTGTTGTTCTGCATTAATTGGCCATAAGTAAGCCTCTTTTAAATGATAATCTCTGGCTAAGTAACTAAACGCGCCTTCACTTGTCACTAACCAACGTTTGCTTTCAGGGATCTTCGCTAAACGTTCACGCAGTGGGGCATCAAGTGCTTTAATTTTGGCAATATAATCAGCAGCATTTTTATTATAAATTTCTGCATTTTTAGGATCATATTTAACAAACGCAGCACGAATATTTTCAATATAGGTTAATGCAAGCGTCGGTGACATCCAAGCATGAGGATTTGGATTCCCTTTATAACTACCTTCTTGAATTGGCATGGGCTCAATGCCCTCAGTGACGATAACTGACGGAACATGTTTTACATCTTCAAAAAAACGCTTAAACCATAGTTCTAAATTTAGCCCATTCCATAAAACTAAATCGGCTGAAAGCACTTTGGTAATATCTTGAGGTGTGGGATCGTATTCATGGATTTCAGCCCCTACTTTGGTAATAGATTCAACTATAGCTGCATCCCCAGCGATATTTTGCGCGATATCTTGAATCACAGTAAAAGTGGTAACCGCTTTGAATTTTTTTTCTTCTGCGTGAGCCGATTTAGACAGAGTGAGCAAAGCGATAAATGAAGTTAAAACAACCTTTAATAATGTTGTCTGTTTTTTAGATAATTTGAACTTCATTAGCGACTCCTTGGGATTAACAAATAATAAAATTGTCTAATTTTGTAAAAGTGATTCGTAAATCAAGAGCATTTTTAGTATTTGAATTAGTTGTATTACAAAACAAACATTAATGATAATTATTATCATTAACAAATGGAAGTCAAATTTTTAAAAAATCCACATTACTTATCGTCATTGATTACTAATAGAGCTATATTACTCGTTCATTCTATATAAAACTTAATTAAATAGTAGATACTTCCATCTATTTAAATAATAGCTAGAGCAAAAGATATAATTGATTAAATCACAACAATGTTGCTTTATTGAATATATCGAAAGGTATATTATTAAAAGAATCTTTATTGTTATACCTTACCTTATTTTTAAAATCAAGCGAGGGGTTAGTATGAAATTACGTAAAGTGATGATTATCGGTGTGGGGAATGTGGGCTCAACCACTGCTTATACCTTTGTTAACCGAGGCATTTGTGAAGAAATTGCGCTTGTTGATCTCAATAAAGAGTTAGCCTATGGGCATGCGCAAGATTTGTTAGATGCTGCGGCTTATCGACAAAATATGGTTAAAGTGAGTTTGCGTGAATCAACGGATTGTGCTGATATTGATATCGCAATTATTACTGTTACATCAGGCATTGCGCAAAAAAGTCGATCCGAAGAACTCGCTGGCACCTCCAAAATTGTTGCCAGTATCGTGCCTAATATGATGAAAAACGGCTTTAAAGGTATTTTTGTCATTGCGACTAACCCTTGTGATGCCATAACCTATCAAGTTTGGCAACTCTCTGGCTTACCACGCCACCGCGTGATTGGCACTGGGGTGTGGCTTGATACGGTGCGATTGCGTCGCTTATTGGGCGAACAAATGGATATTGGTCCGCAAAGCATCGACGCATTTATTGTTGGTGAACATGGTGATTCACAATTTCCGGTCTGGTCACATTCATCCGTTTATGGAATAAACCTTAATCATCTAGAAAAAAATAAAATTGATTTTGCAGCAATAGGAACGCAAGCAAGAAAAATGGGGTTTGAAATTGCTAACCGAAAGCACTGTACTGAATATGGTATTGCTAGCACCATCACCGAAATTTGCCAGCACATATTCACTAATAGTCATCGTGCCTTAGCGCTTAGCTGTGTTTTAAATGGGGAATATGGTTATAAAAATGTCGCTATTGGTGTGCCTGCTATTTTAGATCAGCATGGAATAAAAAAAGTCATTGAACTTGATTTTACTGACAACGAAAAACAACTCTTTGAAAAAAGTATCAATATTGTAAAAGGGTATATTGAACAAATTAAATAACGAATCGTAAAAACGGTTTACTACATGCAGTAAACCGTCATATTTGGCATTTTCTTCCTTTAGAAAGGGGGGATGATGTCAATCATATTGATCATCATAATATTCTAACCTAGTTAGGATCACTTATCATCCAAAATGATTTTAAGTCTATCTTTTAGCTGATAATATTCTGCGTTGCTTAAAAAATGGTCGTGAGTACCACTAATATAATTAGCTATCTTTTTATATATTTGAAGATTTTCTGATACGGGATAGCAAGCAATATAATTATTAAAAGCTATCACATCGGTAACATCAGCAAGCTGCTTTTTGTTAAGCTGATTTAAATAGTTATTAAGATTAAGTGTTTGACAGTTCGGCTCATGTTCTTTTAACCAAAATTGATTATTTTTAAATTGGTAAGTTAAATCAACATTTGTTGTATAATCATAATGATTATCAGTGACATCAATAAAATACCCTAGCTCATAATGTGCCTTAATATGAACGTGAAATAAATTATCGAGAGCTAAAGCCGAATACAAAAACATATGATCTTCATGCCCAGTTAGCCCAGTTAAAATAAGCTCATCTAAATATTTTCCATTTTCATCAAAAGCATTTAATATAGTCAAATCTTCCATAATTCCTTCACCTTCACTATCAAAGGTAAAGCGATAGATCACAAATCGAATATTATCAATTTCAAAGCGTCCAATAGCGGTAAGCTTTTCTAAAGTAAAATAACGTCGTTCCTTATCAGAAGAATTATCATAATAACGATAATCTTCGTCATTAAAATGAAAAAACTTGCTATCTACAAATTTACCTTTCGCCAAAGCATGAGTATCAAATGGTAAGGTTAAGATGGGTAAACTTTGGTAAAAATCATCAAAAGTATCAAAGTGCTCTCTATGTTTATATTGAGATGATGCTTTTTGGGTATCGGCTAAAGAATAATGAGCATTAAACCAGTTAAATAACAATAGTGCTAATAACAATATTAATTTTTGCATGGCAAACGGTTTTCCAAGTTAATTTTTTTACCCGCAGGATATTACACGGTTTTTCTTATTTTAATATTGATTATATCAATGACTTGCATAATATAGCGTTAATAAAAGCAATTGCAAGCAGTGTATAACGTATAACCATTGATTGACATTGGGCAAGTGGTGCTTTCAATGTAAGCAGCATATTATGGTAAGCCTAGCGGAAAGTAGTGTTGATTCTCGCTGGAATGATGGCAATGGGTATTCCATATGTACCTAACCCTAACGTTGAGTATTGATAAAATACCCTAAGTTTGCAAAAAGTAATATAAAGTGAATTTAAGTCAAGCAAGTAAAGCATCCTGTAGTAAGGTGGCGATTGAATTATGCTCTTCCAGTTAAATGCTTTTGTAATAGCAATAAAAGCGATTTTTAATCAATAGGTTAGTTTTATTTCTATAGCTAAAAATTACGCTAAAAACACCAAGAAAAACTTAAATAAAATCAATGGGTTTTCTGACCTATTTTTGAATGCAAAAATGTGCTTATTTCTAAAGCGTCTAACCTTTATAAACCTTAGCAAAAAATAGTGGCGCTATTAATTAACATTAAGCAAATAAAAAGCCACTATATAACAATAATTCGATAAATTATTGATCCATATCACATAAATTATAAAAAAAGATTTGCTGGATGCTAAATCAATATAATATCTATTGAATAGATAAAGAAAAGAAAGGGATATTATTATGAACAAAAGTAAATTAAAATTTGCCGCGATTATAAGTGGTATAATGCTCAGTACTTCAACGGCTTTTGCTGCGCTTGATGATGTAAAACAATTAAAGATGATTAGCTATAATGCCTACAATGGCATGCAATTAGATCAATCAGAAGGAAAACAAAAGTTTATTCAATGGGCAAAAGCACAAGATGCCGATATTATTGCTTGGCAAGAAATGAATTTTTTTACTCGTGAAAAGCTTGAGAAATTCGCTGCCAGTTATGGGCATAAATATGCCGTATTATTGAAAGAATCCCCCGATGATGCTGCATTTTTCCCTGTTGCAATTACATCAAAATACCCAATTATTCATGTAAATAAAGTGATTGATAATATGTGGCATGGTGCTTTGTATGCCGATATTGGCAAATATCATTTTGTTGTTACGCATATGAACCCATTTTGGACAGCGAAAAGAATAGATGAAATAAATCTTATTATTGATTCAATAAAATATAGCCATGATCCTAATGGCAAGTGGATTATAGCGGGCGATTTAAATTCGTTTTCACCTGCGGATAAAACCGAATATGACAAAAGTAATTTGCTTGAAGATATAAAAGAAAAACAAAAAAAGCGCCCAATTTTAGAAAATTTAGTTGATGGTCAGTTAAGCTATACCGTGCAGCAAAATCTTTTAGATGCTGGGTTTATTGATGTTTTGAAGTTAAAAAATAAAAATTTTGTTGCTACCGCGCCAACTAAAGTGTTTTACGATCAAGCATCAACACCATTACGCTATGATTATATTTATATTTCACCAATGCTTAAAAATGATGTCATGGATGTAAAAGTGTTAAAAGATGAGTTTACCGATAACTATTCTGATCACTACCCAGTACAAATGATTATAAAAAATAATTAGTTTTATATTAATCTTAACATTAACATAAAGCTTTTTAATATAGTGTCGTTTTTAGCTACCTTATTTTTACGTTTGAACGATAATGAGTTTAGTTGTTTTACCTTTATTTTAGCGAATAATTTTGGCTAAATCACTATCCGACCTGATGGGGGATAGTGATTATTGATTTTAATCTTGATTGATCAAAAATAGCTTAAGTGATGGATTATGCGTTTCGTTGTGAAAGCCATAACCCAGCTCGGCTAGGTGTTGATTGAATTGGTTAATGGTTGATTCGTCGATTTCGAATGCAGCAAGCACACGTCCGTAATCGGTGCCATGGCTACGATAATGGAACATTGAGATATTCCAATTGGTACCTAGCATTTGTAAAAATTTAAGTAATGCACCTTGTGATTCTGGAAATTCAAAACTGTAAACTTGCTCTTGAATAGGCTTGCAAGGTTTGCCACCAATCATGTAGCGCACATGTAGTTTTGCCATCTCATCTTCGGTTAAATCTACAACGGCATAATTTGCTGCAGTTAATTCTTGTATGATTTCGTCCTTTTCATTGCTTTGGGCAATTTTTACACCAACAAAAACACAAGCCGATTGGTCATCGTGATAGCGGTAATTAAATTCGGTTACCACCCGCCCACCTAGTAATTGGCAAAATTTTAAAAAACTGCCTTTCTTTTCGGGAATGGTGACTGCGAAAAGCGCTTCTCGTTTTTCACCTAGCTCACAACGCTCTGATACATAACGTAAATTGTGGAAGTTTAAATTAGCACCAGATAGTATATGCGCAAGGTTTTCACCACAGATGTTATGTTGATCTACATATTTTTTTAAACCGGCAAGAGCCACAGCGCCAGAGGGCTCGGCGATTGCCCGCACGTCATCAAATAAGTCTTTAACAGCAGCGCAAATTTCATCACTATCAACGGTGATGATGTCATCAATATATTGTTGACAAAGTCTAAATGTTTCATCGCCAATTCGTTTAACAGCGACACCTTCAGCAAATAGCCCAACACGGCTTAAATCAACGGGCTCACCTGCATCAAGTGCGGCCTTTAAGCAAGCGGCATCGGCTGGCTCAACGGCGATGACTTTTATTGTTGGCATGATTTGTTTAATTAATACCGCAATACCAGCAGCAAGCCCTCCACCGCCAACAGGTACAAAGATGCGATCAAGTTTAGCATTTTGTTGTAATAACTCCATGGCTATACTGCCTTGTCCTGCAATGACGAGTGGATGATCAAATGGTGGAATAAAAATGCGGTTTTGTTGGTTGGCAAGCTCCATTGCTTTGGTTTTGGCTTCGTCAAAATTGGCACCATAAAGGAGTACTTCACCACCAAAACTTTTAACGGCCTCGACTTTTATATCGGCGGTGGTTAATGGCATTACGATTAATGAATTTATACCAAGCTTACTTGCCGAAAATGCAACGCCTTGAGCATGATTACCTGCTGATGCAGCAATAACACCGCATTGGCGTTCTTCTTCGCTCAGGCTAGTTATCATGGCTTGGGCGCCACGAATTTTAAAGCTGTGGACTAATTGGCGATCTTCTCGTTTTACAAAAATTTGGTTTTTTAATCTGGTTGAGATTTTTTCCATTTTTTCAAGAGGCGTGACATCGGCCACATCGTATACGGCGCTACATAGTGTTGCTTTTAAGTAATCGGCACCAGTGAGCTTGTTGTTGTGTTGTTTCATATTAACCCCCTAGTTTGCTTTTATCACGAACAGCGCCTTTATCGGCACTCGTCGCTAAACTGGCGTAAGCTTTAAGCGCGTATGATACATAGCGATTGCGGTTATGCGGAGTAAAGGCTTTGTCGCCACGGGCAAGTTCGGCTACGCGACGGCGCTCAAGTTCATCAGCAGGCACATCTAATACTAATTTGCGATTTGGGATATCAATATCAATCATGTCGCCATCTCGTACCAGAGCGATTAATCCACCATTTGCCGCTTCTGGCGAGATATGACCAATGGATAAGCCCGATGAACCACCCGAAAATCTGCCATCGGTAATTAGCGCACAGGATTTGCCAAGCCCCATTGATTTTAAGTAGCTTGTTGGGTAGAGCATTTCTTGCATACCAGGTCCCCCTTTTGGACCTTCGTAAATAATGACAACCACATCGCCAGCTACGACTTTACCACCTAAAATCGCATCGACGGCGTCTTCTTGGCTTTCAAACACTTTTGCTGGTCCTTTAAAAACGAGATTTTCAGCGGCAACCCCTGCGGTTTTTACAATAGCGCCATCAAGCGCAACGTTACCATAGAGTGTGGCAAGCCCGCCATCTTGGCTATAGGCATGCGCTTTGTTACGAATGCAACCATTTTGGCGATCATCATCAAGCGTATCCCAGTAGCAATCTTGTGAAAATGCTTTGGTGGTTCGAATGCCAGCAGGTCCACTACGATACATTTTTTTTATGGATTCATCGGTGGTTTGTGTGATGTCATATTTAGCAAAAGTTTCCTCTAACGAAAGCCCAAGTACATTATGAACATTACGGTTGAGTAACCCCGCTTTGTTTAATTCTGACATAATAGCTACAACACCACCCGCACGGTGCACATCTTCCATATGATATAATTGCGTGCTTGGCGCCACTTTACATAAGTGAGGGACTTTGCGTGATAGTCTGTCAATGTCAGACATGGTAAAGTCAATTTCGCCTTCTTGCGCAGTTGCCAATAAATGTAATACTGTATTGGTTGAACCGCCCATGGCTATGTCAAGTGACATGGCGTTTTCGTATGCGGCTTTGGTGGCAATGGAACGAGGAAGATAAGATTCATCATCTTGTTCATAATAACGTTTGGTGATTTCAACAATACGTTTAGCTGCGTTTAAAAAGAGTTGCTCACGTTGTTTGTGTGTCGCAACCAGCGAGCCATTACCAGGTAGTGAAAGCCCTAAAGCTTCGGTTAAGCAGTTCATGGAATTGGCGGTAAACATGCCGGAGCAAGAGCCACAGGTAGGGCAGGCTGACTCTTCAATGGCTTTGCTATCCTCATCGCTAACATTGGGATTGGCACTTTGGATCATGGCATCGACTAAGTCTAATTTGATGATTTGGTCAGATAATTTGGTTTTACCAGCCTCCATTGGTCCACCTGATACAAATACCGTTGGAATATTTAAGCGAAGTGAGGCCATTAACATACCCGGCGTGATTTTGTCGCAGTTTGAAATGCAGATCATGGCGTCAGCACAATGTGCGTTAACCATATATTCCACTGAATCAGCAATCAGTTCCCGTGATGGTAAGGAGTAAAGCATCCCACCATGCCCCATAGCGATGCCATCATCAACGGCAATAGTATTAAATTCTTTGGCAATGCCACCAGATGCTTCAATTTGCTTGGCGACCAGTTGTCCAATATCTTTTAAATGGACATGCCCAGGTACAAATTGTGTGAATGAGTTAACCACCGCAATGATGGGTTTACCAAAGTCTTCATTTTTAACGCCAGTTGCACGCCATAATGCGCGGGCGCCAGCCATATTTCGACCTTCGACCGAGGTTGCTGAACGATATTTAGGCATTTCTTGCTCCCAATTTTTATGCAAGTAACCGTGTGTAACGGTTTATAGTTCTTTAAAATCTATCATCAAGTTAACAGCTATCCGCCAAATGAATTGGCGGATTTTGTTTTTATAGTTTATTTAATTGGATCTAACCAACCGTATTTATCTTCAGTGCTACCATTAAATAACCCAAAAAATGCTTGTTGAATTTGTTTGGTAATTGGACCACAACGACCAATGCCAATTTGAATGCGGTCAACACTGCGCACAGGGGTGATTTCGGCAGCAGTACCTGTCATAAACACTTCGTCGGCTAGATAAAGTGATTCACGTGATAGTATTTGTTCGCGAACTTCAATACCAATATCACGTGCTAGCGTTAATACCGCGTCGCGCGTAATACCCGGTAGTGCTGAAGATGATAAAACAGGCGTATATAAAATACCGTCTTTAATAATAAATAGGTTTTCACCAGCCCCCTCAGATAAGTGACCATGCACATCTAATGCAATACCTTCTTGGAAGCCATTAGCGCGCGCTTCTGAGCCGATTAATAATGATGATAAATAGTTACCACCTGCTTTAGCGGCTGCTGGAATGGTATTTGATGCAACACGATTCCAAGAAGATACCATAGCATCAATACCTTGATCTAATGCTTCTTCACCTAAATAGGCGCCCCATGGAAATGCGGCAATCATAACATCAGTTTTATAGCCAGCAGGTGGGTTAACGCCCATGCCTACATCACCAATAAATACGAGTGGGCGAATGTAAGCGCTTTCTAAATTGTTTTTCTTGATGACTTGGCGAGTCGCTTCCATGATTTCTTCAAGTGAATAAGGAACAGGAAAACGATAAATTTTGGCTGAATTTAATAATCTTTGTGCGTGTTCTTTATGACGAAATATTGCAGGTCCTTTATGTGTATTATAACAACGAACACCTTCAAATACCGATGTACCATAATGTAAGGCATGCGACATCACATGTACTTTGGCGTCTGCCCATGGAACCATTTCACCATTTAACCAAATATAATCAGATTTTGTTGTCGAACTCATTGTGTTTTCCTCTTCAATTTTACTATTTGATAAGCATGTATTTTGCTTTAGATATTTTTGCTTTAACGGTCAAGCATTATACTATACTTTTTTGTTTATTTAACGGCTAAAATGTTTGCTACTTTATTTTAACTTATTGTTTAGTAATAAGTTGTTGTTGAAAGCTTTTATTCAATCGTTATCACATCCTCTAATTTTTCGACTTGCTTTTGTAATGTCGAAAGCCATCTTTCAGTTGTTAAAGTGATGTTTAGAATCAATAGGTTATTTTCAATAGTTTGCATTTGCATTGATGTAATGTGCCCACCACGATGACGGAGCACCCGTAATATACGCTCAAGCGATCCCAATTTGTCATAAGCTTTTATGGTCAATTGATGTTGTATTTGTTCGTTCATCACTTACTCCTTACCACTTTTATCTAACATGTTTTCGTTAGCCGCTCCTGGTGGTACTAAAGGCCATACGTTTTCTAATTCGTCTATGCATACATGCAAAAGGTAAGCACCGGTTGAATTGAACAAGTTATCAAGTGCTGTATTGATTTGTGATTTTTTACTGATACTTTGCCCCGGTATGTCAAACGCTTTGGCTAACATTAAAAAGTCTGGATTGTCTGATAAATTGGTTTCACTATATCTTTCGTTAAAAAATAACTCTTGCCACTGGCGAACCATGCCTAAGCGTTGGTTATCAATTAATACAATTTTTATTGGTAATTTTTTACGTTTAATCGTGGTTAATTCTTGGACATTCATCATAAAAGATCCATCACCTGATACGCAAATCACACAATCAGTTGGTCTTGCCATTTGTGCGCCAACTGCCGCAGGTAAACCAAAGCCCATTGTGCCAAGCCCACTTGATGTAATAAAGTTTTGTGGATGATTAAAACGCATATGCTGGGCTGTCCACATTTGGTGTTGCCCAACATCTGTTGTGATAATGGTGTTGGCCAATTTACGTTCCGAAATCATTTTTAATAATGTTGGGGCGTAAATAGCTTCACCTGGGTGATCGTAACGAGTTGGGTGTTGAGCTTTTAGTTCTTCAATCTTTTGGTGCCAAGCCTGTATCGATACGCTTTGATTAAGCAATGGTAATACCTGCTTTATGTCACCTTGTAATCCTAAGTGGCTTTGGCGTAATTTATTGATTTCGGCTTGATCAATATCGATATGAAGCACTTTAGCATGCCGCGCAAATTCATTAAGATTACCAGTCACCCTGTCATCAAATCGAACGCCTAGGGCAATTAATAAATCGCACTCTTGCACTGCTAAGTTCGCCGCTTTAGCTCCGTGCATACCAATTAATCCTAAATAATAAGGATTATTAATATCCGCAACACCAAGCCCTTTTAATGTTGATACACTTGGGATTTGTGTAAACGTCATAAAGTCTCTTAGCTCAGATATTGCACCAGACAGCCCAACACCGCCACCAATGTAAAGTACTGGCTTTTTGGCTTGGACAATCATTTCTTTAGCGTGTTTTATATCACTAGGCCAGATTGGGTATAGTTGAGTTTTATCTTGAGTGGTTTTTAATGAGTATGGTGTTAAATATTGTTGATAGTCAAGGTTGGCAAGCTGTATATCTTTGGGAATATCAATCAATATTGGCCCAGGCCTGCCTGAGCAGGCTAAATTAAACGCCTGTTCTAAGGTATTTGGTAAGTCTTTGGCGTCGTCAATTAAGTAACTGTGCTTGGTGCAGGCTAGCGATAATCCTAAAACATCAACTTCTTGAAAGGCATCGGTGCCAATTAATTTGGTCGGTACTTGTCCTGTTATAGCAACAACAGGAACCGAATCAATTAAGGCATCAGCAAGACCTGTAATGATGTTAGTTGCACCAGGTCCCGATGTAGCGATGCAAACCCCGATTTTGCCAGTTGCACGCGCATAGCCAATGGCGGCCATAGCAGCTCCTTGCTCATGCCGACACAGTACATGTTCAATGCCGCCATCATAAAGTGCATCGTAAAGAGGCATAATTTGTCCACCAGGATACCCAAAAACGGTGGTTACGCCTTTTTCTTTTAAGGTTTTTACTATCCACTGTGTTCCTAACATTTATTCCTCACTTGTGCTTTTTTTGTTCAGTTGTTATTCATAAAAAAACCCCCGCTTTTGGGGAGCGGGGGTTTTTGAGTTATGTACGAACATATTTTTAATTCAAAAAACGCCCCCGCGTTGGAATAATGACCACGCTGACAATAATAATGTTGATGAGGACGAGTTTGAGTGAAAATTTCATAATGTTGTATAATTAACTTTTTTGGTCATTTTTAAAAACTATTTCTAACAAAATACTCGTTTTAAAAAAAAGTGCAACAGTTTTTTTAGCTTTTGTAATATGAAATGAAGAATTGATAAAAAAGTTTCAGTATTGAAAACAGCGATAGAGTAAAAGCGCTAAAAACATTTTCTTGATGGTGTTAACTATTGCTACGATATTAATTATAATAAAATCATTATAATTTAATTTAAATCAATTTGTTATCAATAAAAATAATTTGCTGTACTAAGCCTGTTATCACTAGCTTAATATATCGTAATTTGCTACACTTAATCAGGTGCAAGATTATGCAGCATTTATGGCTTTGGTATTAATGCTTTTATTGACCTCCACCAAGCCAATCATGGAAAGTCACCTTTTATCATTTAGTCGCCTAAAATTTTTATTCATTTAGTTTTTATGCATTTTGTTTTTATGCATTTAGTTTAAAAGTTTGGAGCAATGATATTGAGAAATACTATTAAGCTTTAAGAAATAAATATTCTAATTTTTTAGTATCGGTAAATATAATTTATTGAATTAGTTAGGTATTTTAAAGATATAAAATATGCTTAGCAATAGGATTTTGTGATCATTAATTAATTTTATTTAAGTTATATTGAATTTGTTTTCAAATACATGGTTAACTTAGGAGAAAATTATGAGCAAACACATCTATAATCCACTTACCAAATATCATCATACTAATTTCCCAAAACAAACACAGGCTGCCCCGGCTTTACAGTGCGAAATGACCCCAATTCCAGATTGTGGCGAAAAAAGTTATCAAGGTCACGGGCGCTTAGAGGGACGTAAGATACTTGTTACTGGTGGCGATTCAGGTATTGGTCGTGCAGCGGCAATTGCTTATGCTAAAGAAGGCGCTGATGTGGCAATAAACTACCTTCCAATTGAGCAAAAAGATGCAGAAGAAGTCGCCAAAGTTATTCAAGCATCTGGACGTAAAGCGGTGCTAATTCCTGGTGATTTAAGCGATGAAGCTTTTTGCAAAAAATTAGTTGATGAAGCGCACCATCAATTAGGTGGATTAGATAATTTAACCTTGGTTGCGGGTAAGCAAACTGCGGTTGAAGATATTATGGATCTCACAACTGAGCAAATTAAGAAAACCTTTGAAATTAATGTGTTTTCGCTTTTTTGGGTTACTAAAGCGGCGTTGGGTTATTTAAAACCAGGTTCAACAATTATTACTACTTCGTCCGTTCAAGCTTATCAGCCGAGTGGTAATTTATTAGATTATGCCGCCACCAAAACGGCCATTATTGCTTTTACTCGTGGTTTAGCTAAGCAATTAGCGCATAAGGGCATTCGTGTAAATAGCGTGGCACCAGGGCCTGTCTGGACTCCATTACAAATTTGTGGTGGTCAACCAAGTGATGTCATTCCAGAGTTTGGTCAACAAACCCCATTACAAAGAGCAGGCCAGCCAGTTGAACTTGCTGGTGTTTATGTACATTTAGCATCGGAAGAGTCAAGTTATACCACTGGCGAAACCTATGGCGTTACAGGTGGTATGCATATTAACTAATTGATATTTTTTACTGCAAAAGGGCGGACTTAAGTCCTTTTGCTATTAATGCTATATAATTAATGATTTAAAATCAACAGACTATTATGTATAAAATCATTATAGTCACAATATAAAAATAGAAAACCAAAAGGGAAATAAAATGAAAATTTTAAAAGTGATTACGCTAGCAATGTTAGGCTTTTTTTTAGTTAATTGTGATAATTCAAACTCAACAACTGATGATGTTAAACAAAAAAGTGAGCAAACAGGCTCAGAAATGAGTGATAAGGCAGGGCAATTAGGTAGTGAAATTAGTGATAAAGCTAGTAAATTAGGTTCGCAAATTGAAGAGAAAGCCGAGCAATTAAGCTCACAAGTTAGTGATAAGACCAGCCAATTAAGTTCAAAAGTAAGCGAGCAAGCTAAGCAAGTTAGTTCAGCAGTTATTGATAAAGCTCAAGATTTGTATGAACAAACAAAATCTGAAAAAGATGATATGCTCAATAAGGTAAGAGACGGTCATTATGGCGTTGCTCAAGATTTAATGCTTAAAGCGATCAAAACAAAATTACCGGCCACTATTGATACAAGTATCACTTTAGTTGATGTATCAGCTGAGAATAATACCATTAATTATAAATATAATGTGAATAATATCACTAAGGATGCATTACAAAATGAAAGCAATCAAAAAGAGGTAAAAAATAACTTAATTGAGTTTTATTGTGGTGATAGTGCAAGTATGAAGACACTACGATTAGTCTTTCCACGAGGCGCTAACCATAATTACTATATCAATAATGATAAAGTTTTTTCAGTAGATGTAAAACCAAGTGATTGTGAAGATGATTAAATATACTCTGATTAAATAAAAATATAGTAAAAATTGATACATCATAAAAGGGCTAACCAAGCCCTTTTTAAAATTCTTCACTAATTTCAAGATAATTCAGAATATAGCAAAAATAGCGCGCTAACAGGCGGCTATGGGTAGAGTTGAAAAGCAGTATTATCTTAATCTTAATAACGTATTTATAGCATTTATAGCGACGAGTATTGTCTAATATTTTGACAAGAATCAATCACTCAAAAAAGTGAG
>NZ_LZGZ01000061.1:0-2090 GCF_001690515.1 Gilliamella sp. Fer4-1
TATATTTACTGGCTTTATTAGTAATATTTTACCTGCTTATAGTTCAGCAATGCCAGCATTTTGTTCCCCCTTATCATTTGTGGTAGACAGTAAAGGTTATTTTAATGATGGCAATGTCGCAACGGATCTTGAAGAACTATTAAATACAGAGCGTATCAGTGAAAGGCAACTAACGAGATCTAAAAATATTATTAATAAAATTGTCAAAGAGAAAATATCTAAATTCAATAATTTTGAAAATAAGTTCAGTTTTCTTAAAGAAAAAGATAAGAAAAATATACTTGTTGTTCAGTCTGAGCATGAAATTTATAAGAAATACTGCAAGGTAAATTATTCTTTTGAAGATATGCTAAGTGAAGCCATTTGTAATAACCCTAATTCCAATATAGTAATTAAGTTGTCAAGCAAATGTTGCGAGAAACAATTAAAACGCTATAAAAGTATACTGGCAAATTTAGAAGATAATCTAACTATAAAATACCTTGAACATAATTGTATGAATCCATTTGATTTATTAAACCAAATGGATGAGGTTTATGTGCATAATGATATGCTAGGTTTTGAAGCTTTAATGTGTGGTAAGCGTGTACATGTGTATGGTATTCCCTTTTATGCTGGTTGGGGATTAACAGTTGATAAAATTTCACTTCCCCGTAGACAGAGGAAACTTTCTATAGAAGAATTATTTTATATTTCCTATATTCTTTATTGTAATTATGTTAATCCTGAAACTAAAACGATTTGTGAAGTTGAAGAAGTGATTGATTATCTTCTTAAAATAAAAAATATTTATCATTGAATCTCGATGATAGTTAACAATTTTTTATAAATATCTTTTCTATATAAAAAATAGATAAAGTGGATATTTAATTAAATTTAGTTGCATTTTATCTGTTGTTGTTTTTAGTTTATGTTGATGTAAGTTTAGCCGCAAAGCTGGCTTGGTTATTTCATAGGTTACTAGCAATTCAATGTTGAATTTATACTATAATTATTTTTACTAAAAAGATTTTAAAAAATGAATAACCTACCAATTCTTTCAGTTGTGATCCCTGTGTATAATACACAAATGTATATAAAAAAGTGTTTAGATAGTGTTATTAATCAATCAATTAAAAACATTGAGATTATTTGCATTAATGATGGATCAACTGATGATTCACTTAGTATCTTAAAAAAATACAAAGAATTAGATGATAGAATTAAGATTATTAATAAAAAAAATGGAGGGTTATCTTCTGCTCGAAACGTTGGCATTAAATATGCTAGAGGAAAATATATTACCTTTGTTGATTCTGATGATTTCATTGAATTGGATGCTTATGAACGCTCATTATCATATTTTAGATTTTATAAAGTAGATCTTGTTTATTTTTCTACACGGCTTGTTTTTGAGGATAATATTGCTCGAATTCAGGACGAACGATATTTTGAACATAAATATACAGGTTTAGTTAACTTATCTAATGATGTTGTAGCAAAGATGGATGTCTGTGCATGGAATAAAATTTACAAACTTTCAATACTAAAAAAGTATGATATTAAATTTCCTGAGGGGCTTTGGTACGAGGATGGACCATTTTTTTGGTCTTATGCACTGGTGAGTGATTCCGCATTTTTTATAAACGACAAATTTTACAATTATCTGATAAGAGCCGGATCTATCATGAGCCAATGTAATAAAAAAGGTAAAACCTATCATAAAACCTTTCACGAATTAGATCCATTATTGTGCTTTGAGTTTTTACTTCGTTTTGTATTTAAATGGAAGTTGCACGAAAAATTTAAGCCAGTATTAGTCGATCTATTTCAGCAAAAAATTTATGAAGCTTTACGATGTCTTCCTCAAAAAGAGCGCATATTAGCTTTAAATAAATCAACAGAGATTGTTAATTTATTTAACCTTAAATGCTATTTTCCTAATGATTATTATTTAATTTCGTTATCCAATAAACACTATCACAAAATTGGGGAAGTTAATCGATTTTTTTTAACAAGGAAACAGCGGTTATTGGGCATTTGGGATGCACATAGACATTATATTATTTGTTTTTTAGGCATTAAAATAAAAATAAAAAAAAGCTAATGAA
>NZ_LZGZ01000062.1:0-2853 GCF_001690515.1 Gilliamella sp. Fer4-1
AAATCGATAAAAAGATTTATTTAAAGAGGGAAAAAAATGGCTGGAACATTTGCCATCATATTAACATTAGCGACACTTATTACAGGTATTTTTTGGTTTTTAGAAAAATTCAAATGGAAACCAGCAAGACAACGCAAAGTTGAAGAAATCCGCACACAAAGCGATGGTGAAGTCGATGGAAAAGTCCTTGCTCAAGTTGGCAAGCCTAAAGGCTGGGTTGAAAACTTATCATCATTTTTCCCAGTTTTGTTTGTGGTGTTTGTTATTCGCTCATTTATATATGAGCCGTTTCAAATTCCATCTGGCTCAATGATGCAAACGTTATTAATTGGCGATTTTATTGCTGTTGAAAAATATGCATACGGCATGCGTGATCCTATTACCAATACTGTTATCATCCCTACAGGAAAACCTAAACGTGGTGATGTGGCTGTATTTAAGCACCCTGATATTCCAAGCATGGATCTGATTAAACGGGTTGTTGGTATGCCTGGCGATAAAATCGTGTATCAGGTTAAAGAAAAGCAAGTTCTAATCTACCCGGCCTGCCAACCAACCGATATAAATTGCCAAGGCCAACAATTGCAACCACTTGATTTGCATTACAGCGAACCTAAGTCAAGCAATTGGAAAGAAGTTCACGAACAGTTGAAACCAAACCCTAGTTTTTATACTGTAGAACAATATGCTGATAAAGGTATTGTCGACTCTGAATCTATTGTGACATTGAATATGAAAATTCAACAAGAGACCTTAGGCGACAGAGCGCACGAAATCTTAATCACACAAGGTTCACAAGAAAACCCAAGATATTATTATCACCAAGATGGTCAACCTGATGCTACTTGGATCGTACCACAAGGTCATTATTTTATGATGGGCGACAATCGTGATAACAGCGGCGACAGTCGATATTTCGGTTTTGTGCCTGAAGCTAACTTTGTTGGTAAAGCTACAGCAATTTGGATCAGCTTTGAAAAACAACCAAACGAATGGCCTACAGGTATCCGCTTTAATCGTATTGGTGGCATACATTAATCATTATGAAAACATTTACTGAAATTCAACAATCTATCGGCTATCAGTTTCAGGATCTCTCTTTACTTGAATTAGCACTTACTCACCGAAGTGCTAATAAACTGCATAACGAACGTTTAGAGTTTTTAGGCGATGCTATTTTAAGTTTCGTCATTGCTGATGAACTCTATCATCGCTTTGTCAAACAAGATGAAGGTGATCTAAGCCAAATGCGAGCAACCTTGGTTTGTGGGCAAACACTTGCCGAAATTGGAAAAGATTTCAAGTTGGGCGATCACCTTATTTTGGGGCAAGGTGAATTAAAAAGTGGAGGATTTCGTCGCGAATCCATTATTTCTGACGCTGTCGAAGCTATTATTGGTGCCATTTACTTAGATAGCGACATCGACACAATACGCCCGTTAATCTTATCATGGTATCAAACTCGATTAAGCCAAATCCAACCTGGCATTAAACAAAAAGATGCCAAAACAAGATTACAAGAATATTTACAAGGAACTCATCGCCCTCGTCCGTGTTATTTAATTCTTGAAGTCACAGGTGATAATCATGAACAAGAGTTCTTAATTCAATGTAAAATTGACGACGATAGCCACGAGTATTTGGGGCGGGGCTTAAGTCGCCGAAAAGCAGAACAAGCTGCTGCACAAGAAGCTCTCAACCAGTTAGGTATAAAATGATAGAAACAACACAACATTGCGGATTTGTCGCCATTGTGGGGCGGCCAAATGTAGGTAAATCAACACTATTAAATCAGTTGCTTGGACAAAAAGTATCGATTACATCACGTAAAGCGCAAACGACTCGCCACCGCATTATCGGCATCGACACACAAGATAACGATCAAATTATCTATATTGATACACCAGGACTTCATATTGAAGAAAAAAGGGCAATTAACCGCTTAATGAACCGAGCGGCAAGTAGCTCAATTGGTGATGTTGAGCTTGTTATTTTTGTGGTTGAAGGGACACATTGGAATGATGATGATGAAATGGTCGTTAACAAGTTAAAAGACTGCAAAAGCCCTATATTGCTAGTGATTAATAAAATTGACAACGTTAGTGACAAAACACAACTATTACCACATATACAAACGATCAGCCAAAAAGCAAATTTTATTGATGTTGTACCAATTAGCGCTGAAAAAGGCGAAGGTATTGATATTATAAAAGATATCGTCAAAAAACATTTACCAGAAGGTGAACATCACTTTCCTGAAGATTACATAACTGACCGTTCACAACGCTTTATGGCATCAGAAATCATCCGTGAAAAGCTCATGCGCTTTTTAGGTGATGAATTACCTTATTCGGTAACGGTTGAGATTGAACAATTCAAAGTGGATGAACGCAACGGAATGTACCGAATTAACGGATTAATTTTAGTTGAACGCGATGGGCAAAAGAAAATGGTCATCGGTAATAAAGGCGAAAAAATCAAAAAAATAGGCATCGAAGCCCGCAAAGATATGCAATCCTTTTTTGACAACAAAGTCCATTTAGAACTTTGGGTAAAAGTTAAAGCAGGGTGGGCTGATGATGAGCGAGCTTTACGAAGCTTAGGTTATAGTGATGATTAAAAATTTTAAGTGATTTTTTGTAACAAATTAGGTATAAAGATACCTAACTTTCTTTAACCGCCTAATAAAATTAAAGTTTTACTAGGTGGTTTTTATAGAAAAATACGTTCATTGTTTATAGTTGAAACAGGTTGTTTTGTCTTATTCAATGACAGAGTATACCAGCAAAAACAAAATTTAATTTTATACTGAAACGCTATTTATTTTACAAAAATTATTGGATTTAACTTAAA
>NZ_LZGZ01000063.1:0-7589 GCF_001690515.1 Gilliamella sp. Fer4-1
CATGGCTAAATTAAATGTACTAATTCAAGTCAATATTAGCCAAGAAGCCAGTAAGTCAGGAGTTGCTCCTGAAGAAGTTGCGGGTTTAGTAAAACAAATTATTGCGCTACCCAATCTAAATTTACGCGGATTAATGGCCATTCCTGAAATAGAAGATGATTTTGGCAAACAATTAAATGTCTTTACCAAAATGCAGAAACTTTTGCATTCTTTACAAGCTGATTATCCATTTATGGACACATTATCCATGGGCATGAGTAGCGACATGCAAGCTGCGATTGTTGCAGGTAGCACGATGGTTCGTATTGGTACTGCTATCTTTGGGGCAAGACAGTATTTGTGATATATTGCCAAAATATATTTAGTTAAGGAGTTTTAAATGACATCACTTTATTTTTTAGGGAAATCGGTCTTAACGGCATGTTTATATATTTTAATTTTACGCTTATGGATGCAACGGGTACGTGTAAATTTCTATACCCCTTTTACCCAATTTATTGTTCGCATTACTCAACCCGTTATTGGCCCATTACGTAAAGCTATTCCATCAATTGGACGTATAGATACCGCTACTTGGTTGCTGTTATACCTATTTGCATTGATTAAAATTATTTTTATTTGTCATTATGGAATAATTAACACGCCAATTTGGTCTAGTGAATATCTTCTCTATGCTCTTGCAGCAATAGCTCATGCGTTTGGATATTTATTATTTTGGCTATTGTTATTTCGAGCAGTTTTAAGTTGGGTTAGTCGCGGGCAATCAAATGCAGATGAGCTTCTTGCTCAGTTAACGGAACCTTTTATTGCACCTATACGACGTATTGTGCCACCGATTGGTATGATTGATATTTCATTTATGATTTTTGTGTTTATTCTGATGTTTTTAAATATGTTCGCTGTCGATATTTTTGGCTATTTGTGGTTATTACTTTAAAACAAAATAAAAGGGAGCAATAGCTCCCTCAGATTATTTGTAAACCTCAATATAATTCACAGTATATTTTGCAAAAAAACAAAATAATCACATTTTAGTATTTTTTATATTTATATTATTTTGACCTTTTGATTGATAACGTGATGGCCAAATTTTTTCAACAGGAACTTGCAAATATTCAGAAATAATTCGCTCGTATTTAGGGCAATGTCGATATAATGCATTTCTCAAAGTATCGGCCTGCAATCCGCTAGCTCTCGACAATGCTCTTAAATTACCCCCTCTTATTTTAATTTCACCTACAACTCTAGATGGTGTCCAGTCTTGATCTTGTCCTCTCATTATGAGATCCTCTATTAGTTAAATTTTTGCTATTGTAAAGATTATCGGTATTACAATGCTCAAAATGTAAGAAATCACCTAGCAAAGAATAGCACATAAAAAAATGAATTAAAATAACAAAAACAAAAAAACACATGGAAAGGGACATAAAATGGCCAAAAACAACATAAAAAAACAATATGAAAAAGAAAAAACACGAGCACTAACCGATACAGGAGTAATTAATTTTAGAAATAGATTAAATCTAGTATTAGAAGGTATATCAGGTAATGCCTTTGCTAAAAAAGTTGGTATGTCGGAAGCTGTAATACGGGATTACCTGTCAGGGAAAACCTATCCAGCATTAAATAGACTAGCTATTATTGCCCAAAAATGCGATATTCCGATTGAGTGGCTAGTAACAGGTAAAGGTGAATGCCGTTTATTGCCAGAATCCGAACGTCACAGTTTTGTGCATATCCCATTTCACCATTTAAACGAAACGAATAAATCTTATTCAAAAATTGAATCAATTCCTTTTGATATTAACTTAATAAAACATCAATGTTGTGACTACGAAGACTTAGCTGCGGTATGGGCAAAAGGTGACAGTATGGAACCTACAATATCAAACCATGATATTCTTATTATCAACAAAACCTATTGCAAACCGATTGATGGCTACTTATATGCGGTAGAATATGAGGATCAAATTAGTATTAAGCGCATTCAAAATCAAGGTGCTAATTTAGCGTTACTTTGTGACAACCCTAAGTACCCTGCAATCATTGGTGATAAATCTGAATCTCAAGACTTTAAAATTATAGGTCTTGTTGTTTACTTATTGAAAGATCTTAACTAACTCTAATTAAGTATCTAAATAAAAACAGCTTTATGAATTTGAACTAATAAGGCTGTTTTAATTCCTTGTGATATCGTTTTTTTCCGTGGATGATAAAATATCAAAACTTTCAGAAAAAATGCGGTTTAGTACAATATTAACGCAAAAACCAAACTAACATGACAATCGCTATTAGCATAACTTTATGCTTTTTTCCTCTAGTTATGTTAAAATTAACATCAAATTTTTTTATTAATTTTACCTATTAATATAATCATTATGCCAAATATAAACACTCAAAAAAAAGTCGTTGTCGGTATGTCTGGTGGTGCTGACTCTTCTGTCTCTGCTTATTTATTACAACAACAAGGATATAATGTTGTTGGACTATTTATGAAAAACTGGGAAGAGGACGACACAGAAGAATATTGCTCAGCCGCTGCTGACTTAGCAGACGCCCAAGCTGTTTGTGATAAATTAAACATTAAACTACATACTATTAATTTTTCTGCCGAGTATTGGGATAATGTTTTTGAACATTTTTTATCTGAATACAAAGCAGGACGCACACCAAACCCTGATATTTTATGTAATAAAGAAATTAAATTTAAAGCATTTCTTGAATACGCAGCTGAAGATCTTGGTGCTGATTACATTGCAACTGGACATTATGTACGCAAACGAGAAGTAGATAATAAAGTTGAGTTACTGCGAGGTATCGACAACAATAAAGACCAGAGTTATTTTCTCTATACTCTTAGTGAATCGCAAATCCATCAAAGTTTATTTCCCGTTGGTGAACTTGAAAAACCTGAAGTGCGTAAAATTGCACAGCAACTTGGTCTAGTTACTGCAACTAAAAAAGACTCAACTGGTATCTGTTTTATTGGAGAACGCAAATTTAGTGACTTTTTAGCACGATATTTACCCGCTCAAGCAGGTAAAATTCGTACTGTCAATGGCGAGGTGATTGGTCAGCATCAAGGCCTTATGTATCATACGTTAGGACAACGAAAAGGCTTAGGAATTGGTGGACTGAAACAGGCAGATGACACGCCATGGTATGTTGTTGATAAAGATCTAACCAATAACGAATTGATTGTAGCGCAAGGTCATGATCACCCCGCACTGTTTTCAAATGGGTTAACTGCGCAGCAACTACATTGGGTTGACCGTAAAGTGGTAACCCAGCCATTTAGTTGTACCGTAAAAACACGCTACCGCCAACAAGACATAGCCTGCCAAGTTACTCCATTAACTGATGACAAAATCGAAGTTATTTTTGATAGCCCTGTTGCAGCTGTAACGCCAGGTCAATCAGCAGTATTTTATAACGGCGAGGTGTGCCTTGGTGGTGGTATTATAGAAGAACGAATAAAAGGCAGTAAGTAAGGAGTTCTAAAAAGTGAATAATAAATACCATCATATTGCTATTGCGCTTGCTGGTGCTGTACAAAGCGCAATATTAGTGCCTCAACTTGCTAACACTGGTGTTTGCAGTACCATAATTTATGAACAAGCAATAAAAAGCGTTTTTAAAATTACTCCAAAGACTACAGACGATGTTTATGATGGCATTGAAAACATCAAAACAGGATTACAAACATTAATACAACTATTATCATCGGGACAAAAAGAACAAACCCAAATTATTCGTTACCTGTTTGGCACACTTAGCATTACAAGCAAACTACTAAAAAATAATGACGCATTAGATAAGATAGATCAGCGATTAAAACGTATATCATCACTTTATCCCGATATAAGTGATGAAATTGTTAGAGCTCATATTGATGACCTATCTTATTCTTTAGCGGGAATTTATTCCGATATCATCAGCCCTATATCAACTAAAATTAAAGTGATTGGCAAAGTCGAGTTTTTGCAAAACACATTAGTGCAAGCTAAAGTAAGAACAGCACTTTTGGGTTGTGTTCGATCCGCCATTTTATGGTATCAAGTTGGTGGCAATCGTTTTCAACTTATTTTTAACCGCAAGCGCATTTGTAGCGCTGCACAGCAGCTATTAGAGCAAATTAATTGAGCAAACTAGCTTACACTTTATAACTGATATTTCAAAATAGCAACGGAGTTAAACCGATGGAATTATCTGCACTTACAGCCCTTTCTCCTATTGATGGGCGTTATGGCGAAAAAACAAGAGAATTACGCACCATTTTTAGCGAATATGGTTTATTAAAATACCGTGTCCAAGTCGAGATTTGTTGGCTAAAAAAATTAGCCTCACAAGCAGATATTTTAGAAATTCCAGCCTTAAGCCAATCAGCTATCAATCATCTGAACCAAATTATTGAACAATTTAGTGAACAAGATGCAAATCGCATTAAAAAAATTGAAAAAACAACCAATCATGATGTCAAAGCGGTGGAGTATTATTTAAAAGAAAAGGTCAGCACTAACGAGGAATTACACGCAATCAATGAATTTATTCATTTTGCCTGCACATCAGAAGACATTAACAACTTATCTTATGCATTAATGCTAAAAACAGCTAAAGAGTCTGTCTTAATTCCCTATTGGAATAAGCTAATTGATAACATTACCGCACAAGCAAAAGCTTATCGGGACTTACCACTACTTTCAAGAACACACGGTCAACCAGCTACACCCACAACAATCGGTAAAGAATTTGCCAATGTAGCTTACCGCCTAAAACGCCAATTAAAACAGTTACAATCGGTTGAAATATTGGGGAAAATTAACGGAGCGACAGGCAACTATAATGCACATATTGTGGCTTATCCACAAGTAAATTGGCATAAATTCAGTGAAGATTTTGTTTACTCACTAGGGCTAACATGGAATCCTTATACCACACAAATCGAACCTCATGACTATATTGCAGAATTCTTTGATTGTGTAGCACGCTTTAATACCATTCTAATCGACTTTGATCGTGATATTTGGGGCTATATTGCATTAAATCACTTCAAGCAAAAGACTATTGCAGGTGAAATAGGCTCTTCTACAATGCCACATAAAGTTAACCCGATTGACTTTGAAAACTCAGAGGGCAACTTAGGGCTTGCCAATGCTATCATAAAACATTTAGGCAGCAAATTGCCAATTTCTCGCTGGCAACGCGATCTAACTGACTCAACAGTCTTACGTAATCTTGGAGTTGGCATTGGTTATGCCATTATCGCTTACCAATCAACTTTAAAAGGATTAAATAAACTTGAAGTCAACGAGGCTTATTTACTTGAAGAGCTTAACTGTAATTGGGAAGTGCTTGCCGAGCCTATTCAAACAGTTATGCGTCGTTATGGAATAGAAAAACCCTACGAAAAATTAAAAGAATTAACTAGAGGGAAACGTGTTGATGCACAAGACATTAAACAATTTATCGACTCTTTAGCGTTGCCCGAAGCTGAAAAAATGCGATTAAAACAGCTAACCCCAGCTAACTATATCGGTTACGCAACGAGTTTTGTTGACAAACTATAATAATAATCACTTAAATCTAATAAATAGCCTGAAACGAGCTACTGCAAACCTTTCAGGCTGTAAAATAAACTCATTAATTGAGTCAAATAAAAGTATATAATTTGTAGAGATAGGAAACTGTAATTGAATATCCGCATTGCAACACGAAAAAGCCCTTTAGCTCTATGGCAAGCTAATTTTGTTAAGCAACAGCTATTAGCTGCTCACCCAAATTTAACGGTGGATTTGCTCCCTATGACAACTAAAGGTGATGTATTACTTGATAGCCCACTATCAAAAATTGGAGGAAAAGGTCTTTTTGTTAAACAACTAGAACAAGCAATACTAAATAATGAAGCAGATATTGCTGTCCACTCGATAAAAGATATTCCTGCTGAGTTTCCCGAAGGGCTAGCTCTCACGACAATTTGCAAACGAGATGATGTACGTGATGCGTTTATTTCAAATAAATATTCAAACCTAGATGAACTACCCAATAATGCAGTGGTTGGCACATCAAGCTTACGACGTCAATGTCAATTGCGAGCTAAATATCCACATTTACAAATTAAAGAACTTCGAGGTAATGTCGGCACTCGTTTAGCGAAGCTCGACAATAATGAGTATGACGCAATTATTTTAGCTGCAGTTGGCTTAAAACGGTTGGCATTAGATGGCAGAATCAAACAATATATTGATACCAGCTTAATTTTACCTGCTGTTGGACAGGGTGCGATTGGCATTGAAACAAGAACAAATGACAAGCAAATATTAGATATTCTTTCAGTGCTTGATGATAAAAATAGCCACATTTGTATCCAAGCTGAAAGAGCGATGAATAAAGCCTTACAAGGTGGTTGCCAAGTCCCCATTGCTTGCTATAGTCAATTAAATAATAATACCTTATTATTAGAGGGTCTTGTTGGATGCATTGATGGTTCTAACATAATCAAAGCCTCGTTAACTGGTAGTTTAACCGAAGCAGAAAGGCTAGGACAAGAGCTAGCAAATTGCCTGTTAAAACAAGGTGCAAAAACAATATTACAGGAATTACATCAAAAATGATTTTTGTAACCAGACCCTCTCCAGAGGGTGAAAAGCTTGCCCAACTATTTAATCAAGCAAACTTGCCAGCGCAGCATCTCCCATTTTTTAAAATCTCACAAGGAAATGAGCTTCTAAATTTACAAGAACAATTCAATAATCTTGTACCCAACGATATAGTCATTATTGTTTCACCGCAAGTTACGCATGTTATTAATGCACATTTTTCAAATCTAATATTGCCAACTAACATTCGTTATTACGCAATAGGCAAAAAGTCAGCACAATTATTCAGCCAATTCACTACAGCTAAAATCAACTATCCCGAAAAAGAAAATAGCGAAGGGTTATTGGCAAAACTTCAACAAGAATCTGTACAAAACCATACCATTTTAATTTTATGTGGCAATTCGGGACGACAATTATTAGCACAAACATTAACAAATCGAAAAGCTAAGGTTAAATCTATAGCGTGTTATGATCGCAAGCCAATCAACTATCCATCGAATATATTCTCTAGAAATACTGAAAACCAAATCATCATTATTACCAGCCTAGAACACTTAATCCAACTTGAGTTATATAGCAATCTTAAACATAAAATGCAGGTTAATCTTGTTGTCACAAGCCAACGAATCTTTGCAAAAGCCAAACAACTTAAATGGCAAAAAATTCTACTAGTCAATAGTGCCAATAATCAAAATCTGTTTGAGGCTGTAACGATAAACCATGCTATAACGACATAATAAAAATAGATTAATACGATGTTTATATGCCAAGTAAAACCATTAAAGGTACAAGATGAATGATCAATAAATACTGAGAAAAATGGTACTCGACTTCGAGCCGGCTGTTGTGAATCTAAAAATAAAATCAACTCAATTTAATAATAAACAAGCTACTTAAAAATAGTATATGATCTTTTTTCAATAAAAGAATAATCAAAATTTATTTAAAACGAGATTAACTCTGTGTCATAATGCCAATATAAATTTCTAA
>NZ_LZGZ01000064.1:0-15242 GCF_001690515.1 Gilliamella sp. Fer4-1
ATATGATAGAATAGTAATTTCACCCAATACCCACAAAAAGCAAGTCAAGTTGAATAGGTTAATTAAACACGACTGTGTGATCAATTTATGTCACAGAGTTAAATACCATAAGATACTAGAAATTTGTTCAAACATTTGTTCAAAGACAAATGTAGCAAAGGTGGGCAATGCTGAAATTAAGTAAGTTAGCATGAGCAATCCTAATAATAATGTAGCTGGATAGCCGACAACAAAAATCGAGAGTTGTGGCGTTATTCTATTAAGTAGCCCTAATGATATATTGACGATTAACAACAATGTCATTAAGGGAAGTGCTAACATTATCCCATTGATAAATAATAGTTTACTGACATCAATTAAAGCTAAGTATCCGTTTGCTTGTAATGGTGTTACTGCGATGGGAATAATATCAAAACTGTTTGCTATGCCGTATAACAACCATAAATGACCATCGATACTAAGAAAGATTAGCAGTGCAATAATGTTAATTAAGCGTGACAATACCGATGTAGATGGACCGCCAATAGGATCAAAAAAAGTTGCCATTCCAAGTCCCATTTGCATACCAATTAATTCGCCGGCAAATTGCACCGTCATAAATGCTAACTGCATAGTAAAACCAATAAGCACGCCAATCATTATTTGCTGTGCAATCATCCATATGCCAATAAAAGAGTATATTTTAATATGTTCATCAAGATGTGGAAGTGGCAAAGCAATTGCAATAAGTAATGCTAAGCTTATTTTTACGCGGTTGGGGATCTCTTTTTCTCCCAAAATAGGGGCAACCATAATCAACGCTAAGATGCGCACAAAGGGGAAAAAGCCGTCTTTAGCCCAAGCAAAGAAATCAATATTAAATAAAATATTACTATTAAAATCCATTTGATTTAACGGGTTAAATTAGGAATATCGGTAATGACCGTTTGCATATAATCAATCATGGTTGATAGCATTGATGGTCCCCATATGATTAAAACCACAACGACCGCGATAATTTTGGGAATAAATGATAATGTCATTTCATTAATTTGCGTGGCCGCTTGTAATAAGCTAATGATTAATCCTGTTACTAAAGCAACTAATAGTAACGGTCCAGCCAGTGATGCAGCGACTTTTATTGCTTGTATTGCTAAGGTGCTAATATATTCGGGCGACATAGTGTGATTCAACTAAAAAAGCTTTGTGCTAACGAACCAAGTAATAAGTGCCAACCATCGGCTAACACAAATAACATTAACTTAAATGGTAAAGACACCGTTGCTGGCGGTACCATCATCATGCCTAATGCCATGAGCGTGCTTGCAACCACGAGATCTATCACTAAGAAAGGAATAAAAATGGTAAAACCGATTTGAAATGCTGTTTTTAATTCACTGACAACAAAAGCCGGAACCAGTACTTTTAAAGGGACATCTTCACGTGTTTGAATATCATTTTGGTGAGACATGTTAACAAATAATGCTAGGTCCGTTTCTCGTGTTTGGGCAAGCATAAATTGTTGTAATGGTTTAGCCGCTTGAGTGAAGCCCTCTTGCATGGTGATTTGATTTTGCGAATACGGCACATAAGCATCTTGATAAATGTTATCAATCACGGGGGACATAATGAAATAGGTCATAAATAGGGCAATGCCCAAAATAACTTGATTGGGTGGTGCCGATTGCGTACCAAGTGCATTACGTAACAGACCTAATACAATAATAATACGTGTGAAACTGGTCATTAGTAACAAAATTGCTGGAATGAAGGTAAGCAATGTCAAAAAGACTAAGGTTTCAACAGGTAATGACCAATTTTGCCCACCACTCATGGGTTGGGATATGGTAGGTAACGCAGATAAGTCAGCATGGCATGATAAACTTAGTAACAATAAGCTGAGCAAAATAGTAAAATTTAACCGCACTAGTTGTTACTCCTTTTTTGCTTTTAAAGCGGATTGTAATATCTGCTGAAATACGTTACTTTTCACACAAGTGGTATCTGTCATATTTTGCGAAAGCAGTGCTTGAGTGCGTTGTTCATTGATAGTATGTAATAACGTCATTTGTTGAGGTGTAACCCCAATCACTAATAATTGGTTATCAACATGAACCACAACCATACGCTCTTTGGGGCTAATGCTATATGTGGCTTTGACATCGATCCATTGATTGGTCTTTTTTTTCCAGCCCATTCGTTTGGCAAGCCAACCTAACAATAAAATAAAACCAATGACAACGATAAGCGTTGATCCTATTGAGGATCCTACTTCAGTATAAATATTTAACGGAGAAGATGACGGAGCCAACGTTTTGGCGTTTGTTAACGTTTTGGTGTTTGCTATAGTATCCACAGGTTCAACCAAATTAGTTTGCTTCATTACTATTAACGGCTCAATCTTCACTGTTAACGGCTCAGTCTTCGTACACGTTCTGATGGGGTAATAATATCGGTGATACGCACACCATAGTTATCGCCCACAACGACAATTTCACCTTGAGCAATTAAGTAACCGTTAATCAATATATCCAATGGTTCACCAGCTAGCCCATCTAATGCAATTACAGATCCCTGTGTTAAATTTAATAGATCTTTAATTGCTATCTTGGTTCGACCAAGCTCTACACTTAAATCAACAGGAATATCTAAAATCAGATTAATATCTTGCTTTTTTTCTTCCGTTTGTTGCGGTGATAATGTTTCAAAAATAGCCTCTTTAGTGATGAGTTCATCACTCGTTACTTTTTCTTCTTGGTCTTCGTCGTTATTTGGTATAATGTCAGTCATTGAACACTCCCTCATTCAGTTGTTCTATTACAGGATTAATGACCTGTTCTACTTGAATTGCATATTGTTTATTTACTTTACCGTAATGGCCTTTTAATACCGGTACACCGCCAACTGTTACATCTATATTTGTTGGTTTTTCAATTGTTAAAACATCATCAACTTTTAACGCTAACAGTTTTTCAACGGTTGTATGAATATGGGTAAAATTGGCAACTAATTCGACAGATGATTGTTTAATTCCAGTGGTTAATGAACTCATCCAGATATTATCGTCTTGATAAGTCTGTTCTTCGATAGGCGGTTTTATTAGCAACTCTTTGATTGGTTCGACCATAGAATAAGGAATACAAACGCAAAATGTTGCTTTGCTATGACCCACTTCAACTTTAAAATTGGTTGTTAACACGACATCGTCAGGTGAGCTAGTAATGTTGGTAAATTTACTTTGTATTTCAGAACGAATATATTCGGTTTCAATGGCGTAAATATCAGCCCATGCATTTTGATAAATAACTAATGTTAACTCGAGCACTCGTTTAATGATTTGCTGTTCCGTGTGCGTAAATTCCCGCCCTTCTGTTTCTATTTGGGAAAAATGTCCATCACCGCCAAACAATGAATCCACAATAATAAACACTAGCTCAGGTGAGAATGAAAATAAACAAGTTCCTCTTAATGGGTTAAGGTGCACTAAATTCAAATGATTTGCTGATGAAATATCAGAAAACTCTTTAAACGTATGAGACTCAACGGGAGAGGCAATTACATCAGTATTACGGCGTAATTGATTAAATAATCCAATTCGAAATTGCCGAGCAAAACGTTCATTAATGATCTCTAATGCCGTTAAACGTTCAGGGATAAATCGATGTTTGACTGATAAATCATAAGGTCTAACATCGGTCTTTTTTCCTGTAGGTAACGAGGCACCCAAAGCATCAATATTGCTATCATCTTCAGCTACAACAAAATTATCAGGGGTTAAAGCATCACTGCTTTCGTTTATGTCTTGTTTCGGCTCACGCTTATCAGGCATAATCATCACCGTATAATAAAATCAGTAAATAAAACTTCATCAATATTTACCCAATGTTTTGCATTATATTTTCGCGATAACGTATTTTTTATCTGTTCTTGTAAATCGATTTTCCCTGCTTCTTGCTTTAGCTTATTAATATATTGCTTTGAAGTAAGGAGGAGGATATCGCTTCTTACTTCGGGTAAATAATCCAATAGCACTGTTTTTTGATTTTCATCATTAACACGTAATACCACCCCGACATAAAGGATTTTAGTCATCTCAATATTATCTTCAGCAACAGGCAATGAAATAGTAAACGGTTTTAATGTTAAAAATACTGGCGAGACGATTTCAGGCTCTTCTTGCACTTTAGTTGTGTCTTTTAGATAGCCTTGAAACCACAAATAAGCTGCGGCACTTATTGCTGATAGGGTAATAAGAATAAGGATTAAATTTAAAGCACTTACTTTTTTGGACGTTGTAGGCATATTTACTCTTGTCTCTATAAAAATTTAAAAAGATTTATAATCCATTAATTGGCTATAGTGACGAGAATAATAAATCATATTTTTAAAATTGATTTGAAGAATAGGCAACAAAACATGACCTATTTAAACGTTTCATCTTCTCTAATCCCCAATTTGTATAATAAATAGTAATTTTAATCGTTAAGCAAATATACTGAGTGCCGATTTTTGTGGGCTATTTTCAACACGTACTTGTTCAACATTGATATCGTTTGTCTCTGGATCTAACGTTAGGGCGTTATGTGACTGATTGTGTTTGGTTTGCTGATACATAGCAGATTGTTGCGAATCACTCATCATCGAAAAGTCACCAATATCTGCTTGTTCTAGGGTAATGCCTTGATCGGCTAATGATGTTTTTAAGAAAGGCAGTGCCGATTCTAACAGACCTTTAACAACACCATGTGCTGCCATCATATGAAGATTCATCTTATCATCGCTCATCGCAAGTTTAATGTGTAATGAGCCTAATTCTTGTGGGTGCAAATTTATGTTGGCAGATTGAATACCTTGCCGATTAAACATAATAATTTGTTCTGTTAATGAATTTTGCCATTGCGTAGTATTTGCTTGCATCGACATATTTAGTGTTGCTGATGTCGTGCTAGTATTAACTGACGGTACTAATGCATTTTGCCCATTGGCATGGGTCGTTAAAGCTGATTCGGGATTGATATGCAAAATCGCACCTTGATCGTCATTATTTATTATAAATGGTGTTTGATCTGCCATCGCTTTTTGCCTAATGTCGCTAGCATTTTGTGTATTATTCGTTTGATTAAAATGCGTATTACTCACATCATTTTTAATTCTTGTGGCTTTTTTATGCACCAGATCAGTGGCTATCGCTTGGTGATTGTCCGACAATGGCATGACATCTGTTTGCTGTTTTGCTTTATTGATTAAATTCTCACTGTCATAAATAGAGGCCAGTAGCTGTGTTGGCTGATCATTAATTAACGTTTCTGACGATAAATTATCGAATAAATCCGCATTTAAAATGTCAGTATTTAGATGATTTGTTATCGATAAATTGGGCTTGGTTTTTGCCTCACTATTTTGTTTTGCGCTTACAACATCTTGTTTTTCTTGTTCAATAGTTTGTATATAAAAAGGATTGATAGCCATAATGATCATATCAGCATCATGATCTTCGTGTGTATCATCGATAACATTTAACTCAGCATTAATGATTTTTTTGCCTTGTTGGCTTTGCTTTTCACTCTGTTGCAATAATTGTTGAAAACCATCATTATCACTTGCAATTACATCCGTTTCAACTGATTGCGATTGATGAGATGGGGTAAGATTTAAATCATTAATAAGATTAATATTCATTTAATACTCTCCTTGCTAGTTGTAGCTGTGCAAATTCATCAGTCAGTTTTTGTTGCAAACGGCTTTGTTGCTGTAACCGTTTTTTATATTGCTTGTCTAATAATGTTGTATAAGTGTTCAAGTTTTTTTGTGATTGATTAAGTTGATGGGTTATTTGCTTTTGCTTAATATCTAACGATAACAATACTTTTTTTTGCTGCTCAATGCCTTTTTCAAGGGTTGAAATAAATGCATTAAAATTACTTAATTGGCATCCATTAATACCATGAGATAAGGCATTATTTAATTTTTGTCGGTACTCATCATAATAATCATTTAATACATTCAGTTGTGATTGTGCATTACGATGATTTTCATGGGCTTTTTTTAACTTAAGTAAAGTATCGTCTACCGATTTTTGCGCCAATTTTTTTAGTGTTAAAAAAGCAAATTGCCCAGAATTTTTATTTACCATTACTCAGTCCTAACTAGCTAATTTGGGTTCGACAATATTTACTAATTGTTGATAAGCATCTTGATAACTACAATGCTCATTAATTCCTTGCTGTAAAAATTTTTGCATAGCAGGAAACAGCATAATCGCCTTATCCAATAAAGGATCGGTGCCAGACACATAAGCACCAACATTAATCAAATCGCGGTTTCGTTGAAAACTTGAAAATAACTGTTTAAACAACCGTGATTTTTTTTCATCCTCAGGTGCGGTAAGATCGGTCATCACTCGACTGATTGAGGCCTCGATATCAATAGCAGGGTAATGACCAGACTCAGCAAGTGAGCGTGACAAAACAATATGCCCATCAAGTATGGCTCTAGCTGAATCAGCAATCGGATCTTGTTGATCATCACCTTCAGTTAATACCGTATAAAATGCCGTAATTGAGCCTTTTCCTTCTTCATCATTGCCTGCTCTTTCAACTAATGCTGGTAATTTGGCAAAGACCGACGGAGGATAGCCTTTCGTTGCTGGTGGTTCTCCTATAGCTAACGCAATTTCACGTTGTGCCATGGCATAACGCGTTAAAGAGTCCATAATCAGTAACACATTAAACCCTTTATCGCGGAAATTTTCGGCGATTTTAGTCGCATAGGCAGCGCCTTGTAAGCGTAATAATGGCGAGACATCCGCTGGTGCGGCAACAACAACCGCTCGCGCTAATCCCTCTTCACCTAAAATATTTTCGATAAAATCTTTAACTTCTCGCCCCCGCTCACCGATCAATCCGACAACTATAATATCGGCTTGGGTGTAACGTGCCATCATGCCAAGTAAAACGCTTTTTCCAACGCCAGAACCAGCAAATAACCCCATTCGCTGTCCTTTACCAACCGTTAATAATGCGTTGATGGCTCTAACGCCAACATCAAGCACTTGGTGAACTGGCGTGCGCTGTAATGGGTTAATCGATTTATGAGATAATCCACCAAATTCAACATCTTCTGGTAACGGTTGACCATCTAACGGTTTACCCATAGCATCAACAACTCGACCTAACAAACCCATTCCCATGGGTAATACTTTATGACTAAAGTGCGCTAAATCATATTGCTTGGTATAAACACGAGCGCCTAATAAAATACCGTCAGTGGATTCAAATGGCATTAAGTAAAGCGTTTTATCACTAAATCCAACTATCTCGCACTCAACAGGCTCAATTCGACCGTCGGTTTGTCGTTCAACCAAGCAGTTAGATCCCAAAGGTAACTTTAGTCCAGTAGCTTCTAACACAAGTCCCGATGCTTTAACCAATCTTCCGTATTGGCGGATTAGTGATAATGATTCAAGTTGTTGTTTAGCCTGATCAATTTTACTTAGCCATTTTGCAGAATATCTCATGTTAATGATTGTCCTCTTTTAGGCTATCAGACATTATTTGCCAGTGTTGACCGACATTTGCGTCAATTTCATTAGTTTCGGTAAATATCTTACATCCACCCTGTTCTACGTTAGAATCGGCAATAAGTTGCCAATGATGTTGACTGATTTCATCATTCAGCATGGGTTCTAACCATAGCAAATCAGCCGGATTAAAATGCAATGCAATAGGTTCAGACAAGATTGAACACTGTTCAACTAATGTTTTTATGGTATAAATAAGCTGTTTTTGCTTAGCTTTTGGTATCGTACCTACTGTTTTTTGCGCAGCAATCAATGCTAAATCAAGCAGTTTAGGAACAATTAATTCATTGATTTCGTTAATCGAATTTTGAAAATTAGTCATTAAATTAGCTATAGCTTGAACGGCATTTATTTTTTCTTTATTAAGTTGTTGTTCAATGAACTGGCGCCCTTCTTGCTCGCCAATTCGATATCCTTCATCATAACCAGTCTGTTTACCAGCATTGAAACCTTCTTGTTGACCTAAATTAAAACCTTCCTGATAAGCCTGTTTTTTTACCTTTTCTTTTAACAGCTCTAACTGTTGTGCCTGATTTAACTCTGGTTCAATTGCAACATTATCTATCTCGGTAGCAGTTAATTCTGTTTCAGGCTCATCAATTTCAACGTTTATAGTAACTTCATTTTTACTTAATTTCGGTAATTCTGATAAAGAAAAATCTTGAAAAATTAATGGTTTCCAATTTGATCTATCTAGCCGGTTACACATATTCATCATCACCGCTACTTAGGATCACTTCACCACTTTCTGCTAATCGACGAGCAATCGCCAATATTTTTTTCTGTTCGGTTTCAACTTGAGATAAACGTACAGGTGGCCTATTTTCTAAATCTTCACGTAAAATAGAGGCTGCACGCTGTGACATATTACTTAATAATTTGTCACGTAACTCAACCGTTGCACCTTTCAATGCAATGATTAACATTTCATTATCGATTTCTTTAAGTAAGCGTTGAATACTTCTATCATCCACTTCAACAAGATTTTCAAACAAGAACATTTCATCAATAATTTTTTGGGTTAATTCTCCATCATAATCACGCAATGCATTAATAACTTGCTCTTCTTGCTGTGTTTTCATTAAGTTAATAATTTCTGCCGCAGTACGTATACCACCAAGATTATTAAGTTTGATATTTTGACCATGTAGTAAAGTCGATAGTGAGGTTGAAAGCAATTGAAGCGCTGAAGGCTCAACCCCCCCAAATGTTGCAATACGTAACATAACATCGTTTCGTAATTCATCATCAAATAAGTTTAGAATTTCTGCCGCTAAATCGCGATTTAGATGAACAAGAATCGTTGCTATAATTTGAGGATGCTCTTTCTTCACTAGATCAACCGCTCTTGTCGCATCAATATAATTGAGCATTTCAAGACCATCGGTAGCTTCTTCTTGTTCAGTTGATAAAAGTTCATCAAGTAAACGTTCCGCTTTTTCACTACCCAGTGAACGCCCCAATATTGATCGTAAATAACCATTGGGATCAGTATTTAAAACAGCGCACTCTTCAAGTGCAACTTGGCACTCGTTAAGTATGCCTTTCAACTGTTCTTGAGAAAACTGAGGCAACGACATCATAGCACTACTAATTTGTTGTACTTCTTTTTGGCTAAGATGCTGCATTACTTGCGCCGCCAGCCCTTCGCCTAATACCATTAAAATGGCAGCCGCTTTCTGAGATTCACTTAAAATCATTGGTTAGTGTCCTCCCTACTCATCCAGCTACGAATAATTAATGCCATTACGCGAGGCTCTTTCTCAACAATTTTTCGTATGTGCTGTTGTTGTTGCATATTATCTTCAAACATTTTGTGTTGCTGTTTACTGTGTGCTTTATAATCTAATTTTTCTTCCGCTGATAGCTCAATATCAGATGTTTGACCATTACTGTTAAGAAGCTGCCTTTGTAATTTTATCCAGAACGATCGTAATACCTTACGCCACATAATCCAGAAAATAAGAATATAAATTAAATATTTAATCCCTGTTTTGACAGAATCATAAAATTCATTGGTTTTCCAAAATGCGATATCGTCATTGCCATCAAGTGCTTGATCGGTAAATTTCAAATTTGCAACCGTTAATGTATCGCCACGTAAATCAGAAAAGCCCATTGCTTGGCGTGCTAATGCTTCAATATTTTTCAGCTCATCGTTATCTAACTTTACCCATCGTTCTGTTATAGAAGATGACTTGCTGTCATCATCAGATTTAGCCTCATCTGGCTCAATGGTGACAAATTTATAATTAACCAAAACAGCCACCGATAAACGTTTAACCCGTCCTTCCGGTATTTGGCTACGTATAACTTGTCTATTTACTTCAAAATTAACGGTATTATTCGATTGTAAGTTGTAAGGTTGTTGTTTATTATTTTTTTCAATCGATTCATCGTTTTCATCGATTGGTGCACTAGGTGTTGGTACAGGTTGATTAGATAACGCACCTGGCACTCCGCCAATACCATAGCTTGTTGCTGATTGATGATTTTCGACTTGCTGTTTACTACGAATGGTTTGATTCGCAATATTGCTATTAGGATCATACGTTTCTGATGTCGATTCTTGGCGACTAAAATCAACATCAGCATTCACTTGTACTTTGACGTTATTTTTACCCAAAATAGGAATAATAATTTTTTCTACTCGCTCACGAACGCTGTTTTCAATCCGCTCACTAAACTCCAACTGCGCAACATTCGCGCTTCTGTCACGATAGCTTTCACCAGTTAATAAATTGCCTCGCTGATCAATAATTGTGATTTTGTCGGGCTGTAATTCCGGTACACTACTTGAAATCAAATGAATAATGCCATCAATTTGACCTTGCGATAATGAGCGACCTGGGAGTAATGTTAATGCTACTGACGCTGAAGGAAATTTGCGTTCTCTAACAAACAAAGAAGGTTTAGGCATAGCTAAATGCACTCTCGCATCATCAATACTACTAATGATAGCAATTGTTCTTGATAATTCGCCTTCTAAAGCGCGTTGATAATTAACTTGCTCATTGAATTGGCTCATACCAAAACTTTCTTTATCAAGCAATTCAAAACCAACTGCACCACCTTTAGGCAACCCTTGTTGGGCAATCCGTAAACGGGTATCGTAAACTTTATCTTCAGGAATTAAGATAGTCGTGCCAGAAGAGGAAAATTGATAAGGAATATTCATCTTATCAAGCTGGCTAATAATTTCGCCACCATCTTTATCATTCAAATGACTAAATAGAACTGCGTAAGGCTCATCTTTAGCCCATAAATAGACAAAACTCATCATTGCGATTGTAATGACACCAGCAATTAACAATGCCATTTTTTTGTTTTGTTTTAATTGATTGACAAAAGGTAACTTATTTAATATTGATTGACCTTTATTATTGACTGTTTGGCTAGTCATAGGCATCCTGATTCTAAACTATTTAGATTTACTCTGTCGTTTATTATCCATGTATTTAGAAAATTCAATGGCTAGAAAAGCGTATAGTTTTCCCCTTACTTAAACCCTTTGGCTTTTTATTTTTATGATAAATTTAATGGCACATTGACAAAAAAACACAAGACGTAATTATCAACATGAATACAATCAATACGTTAAATTCAATTCAATTCGCTAACTTAAATCAATTAACAGAAACTTCACAACAATCAACTTTTTCTGATAAACAAAATTTTGGTTTAGCGCTAAAAAATGCGTTAGATGGAATAAGTCAGCGACAAATACAAGCACATAATGACGCTAAAGCTTTCGAAATGGGCGATCCCAATACGTCATTAAATGAAGTGATGGTTAATATGCAAAAGTCATCGGTTTCATTGCAGTTTGGTATTCAAGTGCGTAATAAACTGGTTGCCGCTTATCAAGAAATTATGAATATGAATGTTTAATTAATGGCATCAAATATCATTCCTATATCCTAAATTTTGCATTTTACTTTTACCGATAACCATTAATTCTGATCTAAATGCGATAATCAACGCACCACACGATTCAAGTTTAAAATAAGCATCGCTCATATTTTTGATGCTTGTTGTACTGCTAAATATATTATTTTCGTTATCAACTGATAGCTCAAAAAACTTTACCATTTTTACTATACTATTTAAAAAAATAACGACATAATGCCATCATTTAATAAAAAACCAATAAAATACATAAAGGATTCAAAATGATAACGTTAAAAAAAGCCAATATAGCCTTAAATGAACAGCATCTCGACTACCCAACATTAGGGCAACTGATTGTTCTGACATCGCTTGATGGGTTTTCTACTACAAGGGCAATTTGTTATCAAGAAAAGCTTGTTATTGCTGCTAATTTTTATCCACAAAACGGGGATGATTATAAGGTTATATATGTTGTTATTGAACTCGATAAGAAAAATACTCATTATTATTATGAGCCTGATGGAATCCTACCCCATTTTTTTGTCAGCCCTACTGGTAAGGATTATGTGTCTATTACTGTGTACCATCCAGATAAAGATTTAGAAATTATGCTCCCATTATTTGATAGAGAAAATATCAACTATCCAAAGCCCAAACGCCCTATTGTCGGCGATTTTAAGGGAATATGTCATGATTTTTCTATTTTCCATTATGTTGATATTTTTTCAGAAAAAAAACCAGATAAATTGATTGCAGTTGCATTTAAAAATGATGATATAAAAAAAATCTATACCAATAAAATTCCGCTTCCAAAACATAACAAATTATTTATTGATTCTTTGAATAACCAAATCCATCTACTTGCTTGTGTTGACAATGGTTGGTTACATCGCCAAGTTGATGAGATGGGGAACGTTTTACAGTCAAGAAATATCAACACAGGAAAGCGTTTTTATCTAACTTGCGTATTGAATTTAAGCTTTTCTAATACATCGAGTATTTTAAATATTGATGAAAAAGGTAAGTTTTATTTAATCAATGTTTTACCCAGCGGAGAAATCGAACTAAATCTATTGCTCGATATGGAAAGACAAATTTATTCTATTTGGGAACCGATAAAAATCGCCGCAGAAACGTTTGTTATGCGATTCACTGATGAAATCGGCAATGGGTGGATTACAATTCAAAATAATCGGGTGATCGAAGCCTTTTCTCAGGAAACCGTTGGTTGCTATATAAACCTGCACACAAAAGAAGTGTTTAAATTATCCACAAAAGAATTAATCATTAGTGAGATCGTCAAAACCAAAGATGCTAATTATACTGTTGTTTTTTACGGAAAAGAAGAAGACAATAACACAAAAAACAAAGAGTTAATTATTTTAAATCGCAATATTGATTGAGGTTGTTTAACGGGATGCTTGCTTGGTTCCTATCGATGAATAAGATTCAAGCAAAGCATCCACAAACTTACATTAAACAGGCAATTTTTTGATAGCTACCGATTTTAGTTTGATAATCGGCATGCTTGCCAATCAACTCTCTAAGCTGAGAATGACGAATAATTATTAATTGGGTTAACTGCTGCTGATAGCTAAGTATATTTTTGATATACATTCGAATCAGGTCTTGATGTTGCAATGGCATGTTTTCAATTTTCGAAAAATCATCAACCAACATAATACCTTTCGATAATTGAAGGTATTTCGCCTGCCAACTCAACAATAAATCCCAGTTTTCATTCTGGGCATTTATCAACATTTGTTCAACAACATAATTAAATTGTTCGTATTGTTCTAATAAGTTATTTCCTTGCATAATCATCCTTTTTTATTTTGCAATTTCACGCCAAGGTTCGGCAATATTGTTTAATAAATCAAAACAGGTTTGTAATTTTTCTTTATCATTATGTAAATTGGCTAGAACTAACTGTTGGCTAATATACTGATATAAACGATCTAAATTTTCAGCAATTTCACCCCCTTTTTCTAAATCTAAGCAACTTTTAAGCCCATTATCAACAATATTAATCGCTTTAGAAATAGCATTACCTTTACCTACAATATTGCCCTTTTCGATATACAAGTTAGCCAATTTAATTGCATTAAGTGCACCATCAAATAATAAAACGATTAATTGATGAGGGGATGCCTGATTAACACGGGTTTCTAAATTCACTTGCTCATAAGCTTTAGAACCTAATTTGTACATTACTTCCCTCTATTTTTTTAAGTTTGCCATCATATCAAATTGGGTAGTTAAATAATTACTCATGCTATTTAACGAGTTAATTAAAATATCCAATTGGGTAAATTGAACTCGGTAACGTTCAATGGTTTGTTCAATAGAATTACTCACTTGTTCATGGCGTTTATCTAATGATTTTAATGTGGTATTTAACCCATTAGTTGCCGAATCAATCATACCATCACTATCAATAAATCCACTGACTTTAGCAAAAACCTCATTGGCGATCCCTGTGTTTTTGCCATCACCTGTAAACAGTGTTGCCACTGCATCACTATTTTCATTCAGTGCTTTTTTTAGCTCATTTTCATTAATCGTTAACGTGCCATTCTTATCCATATTAATACCAATTTGAGCCAATACCGAGTATTCACCCGATTGTCCTTTGGCAAAGATAGAACGGATACTTTGGTCAATATTGCGTAATGTCGCATCACCAACAAGTGGACCATTACTACTATTTAATTCCTTTGAATTTTTATCTTCTGTGGTGAATTTAGTTAACGTTGATATTGTTGACTGTAATTGATTAAATGCTTCGACCCATTCTTTAATGGCTTCTTCTGTTTTTTCGTTATCTGCACTTATAGTAAGATTTTGGCTGGTTGTCGTAATCTCTTTTAACGTAATATCAACGCCATCTATTACATCTTTAACGGTATTTGAAGTGCTGGTTATCGCAATACCATTAAACGAAAACTTGGCATCTTGCGCTTTTGCAACTTCAGACATAGGACTATTGCTCGCCTGATTAATGTCAAACCCAATAATATTGTTTAACTTATCATCATCGGATGAAATAGAAGTAATGCTTTGTTGTTCACCTGTTTCTTTCGATGTGATGACTAATTGATAACCATCTGCTCCGGAACGAATAATGGAAGCATTCATTGTTGAAGAGCTGGTTGTTCCATCTTCATTAGTAACTTTGGCATTATTAATGGCATTTGCTATTGATTCTAAAGATGTCTCATCCTGAGATAAGGTTATATCAATTTTTTGACCATTAGCTTGTTCAATAGTAATAGTTCGCGTTTGGTTATCATTACCCAACTTAGCATTTTTATCATTGATCGTCGATGTAGCAATACCATGAGATGTGGCTAATTGATCAACTGTAACTGTATAATTACCTAATGCTGCTTTGCTATTTGCTTTTACCGAAAAATAATTGTCATTTCCTGTTGCTATTCGGCTTTGAAAAAGATCTTTTTTTTGAAGTTTTTCCGTTACAGTATTAAATGTTGTTAATGCACTTTTTAATTTACCAAAACCACTAATTTTAGCATTAATTGCTTTTTGTTGAGTTGTAATTGGGGTTAAACGTGTTTTTTCGGCCACTTCTAGTTGATCTAAAATACCATTAAGATCAATTCCAGAACCAATGCCTAATGCGCTCATTGCCATGATTTAGTCTACCTATAACAATTATTCAATATTGTTTATATCGGCTGATAATTAGAAAAATTTAGTCTTCCTTTAAATATTTATCTAATAAATTGATAATAATCTATTCTTTCGAATAAAAAAATCATTAGAAAATTAT
>NZ_LZGZ01000065.1:0-534 GCF_001690515.1 Gilliamella sp. Fer4-1
GTTTCATAGACAGTAACAGTTAACCTATCTTTTGGTAGGTTAAACCATTCTTCACTGGTTAATAGCTCCCAAGCAAAATGTATTGCATCATGCTTAAAATAATCGCCAAAACTAAAGTTTCCTAGCATTTCAAAAAAAGTATGATGGCGAGCAGTATAACCAACATTGTCTAAATCATTATGTTTACCGCCAGCGCGGACACAACGTTGTGATGTTGTTGCTCTAGAATAAGAGCGTTTATCAATACCAAGAAAGACATCTTTAAATTGATTCATTCCAGCATTAGTAAATAATAGTGTTGGATCATTATGCGGGACAAGGGAACTACTTGTGACAACTTCATGTCCTTTGCCACGGAAAAAGTCAAGAAAATTTTGACGAATTTCTGCAGTGCTTTTCATTTATGCTTCCATATAAAACGATAGATTTTTAAACATAGTAATATACCCGCTACAACTAAAGTTGAAAAGTAAATATTCTTATATCGAAACGGATCTAACTAATATTACAAGTAAATAAGGGAAAACTAAAAAA
>NZ_LZGZ01000066.1:0-2865 GCF_001690515.1 Gilliamella sp. Fer4-1
CTTTTCTTTTTATAGCGATTTAGTGTTCCTGAGCCATCTTGGTTTAAATCTACATAGATAAACCCATAACGTTTAGTCACTTCTGCTTTCGATGCACTGATAAGATCTATTGGTCCCCAGCTAGTGTATCCCATCACTTCAACACCATCATTAATGGCTTCTCGAATTTGCACTAAATGATCATTCATATAATTTATTCGATAATCATCATTGATAGTGCCATCAGCTTCTAATTTATCTTTAGCGCCTAAACCATTTTCGACAATAAATAATGGTTTTTGATAACGTTCATAAAGTAAATTAAGCAAGTAACGAATTCCAACAGGATCGATTTGCCATCCCCATTCTGATGCTTTAAGGTAAGGATTAGGAACCATGTCTAAAATGTTACCTTTAGTTTTTTGTGATTCATCTGAAGTTGCACAGCAACTCATGTAATAGCTAAATGAAACAAAATCGACCGTTTCTTGCAGATCTTCTTTATCTTGCTCGGTAATATCAAGGTGGATGCTGTTTTCTTTAAAAAAGCGATTCATATAAGTTGGGTAATAGCCACGCACTTGCACATCGCCAAAGAATAGCCAACCATGATTTTCCTGATGAGTAGCCCACACATCTTCTGGTTTTGGCGTAAGCGGATAAGCAACAGCACCTAATAACATATTGCCAATTTTGGCATCAGGGATCATTTGATGACAAAGTTTAACCGCTCGGCTACTGGCAACTAATTGATGATGAATCGCTTGGTAGATTTGTTGTTTGGTGCTGTTTCTATCCAAGCCTACACCCGTAAACGGTTCATGCAATGACATATTGATTTCATTGAAAGTTAACCAATATTTAACTTTATCTTTATAACGTGCAAAAACGGTTTTAGCATAACGAGTAAAAAATTCGATCACTTTACGATTGCCCCAACCGCCATATTGAGTGACAAGATAATAGGGCATTTCATAATGTGATAAAGTGACTAATGGCGTGATGTTGTGCTTTGCCATTTCATCAAATAATTTATCATAAAAGGCTAGCCCAGCTTCATTGGGTTGTTCTTCGTCTCCATTCGGAAATATGCGTGTCCAAGCAATTGATGTGCGTAAACATGTAAATCCCATTTCAGCAAATAGGGCAATATCTTCTGGGTAACGATGATAAAAATCGATAGCGTTGTCTTTTATACTGGAAATCTTGGTTTCATTGCGATTGATAATATCACCAAACAAACCATTGGGTGTGCAATCTGATGTTGATAAGCCTTTACCTTTTTCACGATAAGCGCCTTCAACCTGATTGGCGGCAATGGCACCTCCCCAAAGAAAATTATTAGGAAATTGTGTTGACATTTTTACTCCTTATTTTGGGATAACGCTAATAAAGCCTCTCCACTTTGTATATTTTCTTGTTTAAAAATACGTTGTATATCTTGATAACTATCACTGTTAGTAATAATAATTGGTGTGGTGACTTCGAAACCAGCTTGTTTAATGGCTTCTATATCAAAGCTCACTAATAAATCACCTTTTTTTACTTTACTACCAGCTTCGATGTGTGCTTGGAAATGTTGCCCATCTAATTTTACGGTATCAATACCAATATGGATTAATAGTTCGGCTCCAGAATCTGTTTGAAAACCAATGGCGTGTTTAGTTCTAAAAAGTGAAACGACTTCACCATCGTCAGGCGCTACTGCTTGACCGACTGTTGGAATGATTGCGACACCTTTACCCATTAATTCACTAGCAAAAGTTGGGTCATTTACTTCTTTCAAATCAATTAGTTTTCCTGTCATTGGGCTTGAAATAGCAACGATGGCTTGTTTAACTTCATTAACTTTGTTATTTGCTTCATTGCTTTGTGCTGGCTGTGCATCGTCTGCTTTTTTATCTTTTGGAATACCAAATAGATAAGTAACGATTGTGGCAATAACAAATGAGATAATCGAACCAAACAGAACTGCATAAAATTGTGCGCCAATTCCTGTTGGTGGGATTAATTGTAAGAAAGAAAAGATACTAATAAAGCTGAATGAGTAGATAACTGAATGAAAATAACCAACAATACCACCACCGATCATTGCGGAGACACAGCCGATGATAAATGGGCGTTTTAGTGGTAAGTTAACCCCATAAATTGCTGGCTCTGTTACCCCGAAAATCCCTGATAATACAGAAGAACTAGCTAACGCTCTAACTTGTTGATCTTTACTACGTAACATAACCGCCAATACAGCACCGACTTGGGCAAATACCGCAGGGAATAAGATTGGGATCATAAAATCTTCTTGCTTCAGCGAGATATTGTTCATCGAAAATGGTACTAATCCCCAATGGATGCCAAAAACAACCATTACCTGCCAAAGCCCTGCTAAAATCATGGAAGCAATGACGGAGTTAAGTTCATAAACATAGAGGATACCGCTAGCAACAATATTACTCAAAAATGACACTACTGGACCAATGGCGGCAAAAGTTAATGGTACGGTAATTATCAAACCAAATAGTGGTGAAATAAATTTTTTGAACGAGTCATGCATGATCTTGTTAAAGTTACGTTCTAATAATGAATAGAACCACGCCGCTAAGATTACCGGAAAAACCGATGAAGGATAAGGAATTAATTCAATAGGAATACTGAAAAACTCGGTTTTTAATTCAAAAGCATTGCCTAACATACCAACAACACTAGGATGAACTAACGCCCCACCTAATGCCATACCGACATAAGGATTACCGCCAAATTTTTTAACGGCTGAAAAACCAAGAATTATTGGTAAATAATAAAAAGGTGCATCGGCAATTGCATTTAAGAAGTTGTAAGTTGGCGTGTTAGTTGTAACAACTTCCATCATTTGTAACATCGAAATTATTC
>NZ_LZGZ01000067.1:0-1616 GCF_001690515.1 Gilliamella sp. Fer4-1
AATAGATAAGCAAATATTATTGATATACTGTTTTTTAGTTATAGAGTAAATGGCGTCAAAATATATTTGAATTTTATTAGAATATATTTTTTAAAATTCGACAATTAGCGGTTTCTATATCCCGTACAGCAATTTTAATCATTTATTTTGTTAAAAATGGCAACTAGTTATTTAGGCATCTTTATTGCTATATATATCATCTTGTATTATCAATTTAAGACGAATTGTGAAAACAAGGTTACAGTAGTAAGTTACACTGTAACCTTTATAGACTATGGTTGGCTGATATTAAAGGCTTTTTTTGATCTCTATTGCTAGCAATGGGTTCCACATAGCACCTGTTGCGCTCATAACTGCATCAGCACCATTGTTTATAAATTGACGATAATGCTCGCTAGTGCTAACGCCGCCTACACCAATAATAGCAAATTTTAGATCCATCTCTTTGCGATATTTGGCTAAACGTTTCACCATATCTAAACCGGCCCAACGAATGGCATCACCACAGATTCCGCCTTCTTTTCTGTTTTCGCCTAAGGCGGGGTGACCTTTCGCATCAACGGGTTTTGCCGATAACGTATTGATAGTACTTAAACCATCAATAATAGTACCCACACGAGTTAATAAAGAAATAATTCTTTCATTATCAGGAAAATAGGCCAGTTTTAAAATAAGAGGGCGATCAGGCACTGCTGTTTTTATCGCATTTACAATTCGTTCAACTTTATCTACATCAAAACATAGTAGCTTGCTTGCCCCTTCGTTCGGGCAACTTAAATTTGCTTCAAGAATAGGTGCATTAGTTTCATGCACTAATTTTGCCGCTAGAGCATAATCTTTTTCTATTTCTCCATGCCCTTGTGTGCCTTGGAAACTACCGATTACACATTGCCCATGGCCAGCCGATTGTACCGCATCAGCCATATCGGGTTGCCAAATGTCGGGTGAAAATGAAGGCACACCAAATGAGTTGGTAATTGATAGAGGTTGATTATAATTAGTATCTGCTAATACTGTATCTAAGTTGCACGATAGTTTACCTTTAGGATGAACAGACAAGACATTAGGTAATGGATGACATTTATGAAACTTAGTTCGAACTGTTTTATACACACATAAATCAAATCCATAAGCAAATGCTGCTTTGATATAATTGGCATTTAATAATGGGCCTGCTGGCATACCGAATGGTAAATTGACATCAATATTTAAGAACGTTGCGGGTTTTGTTGGAATCTGTTGTGATTTATCTAATTGTGCAAAAAGCCCAAAGGGTCCTTGAGCATAATTATCTTCATAACTTATACTTGGATTATAAAAAGGTGTTAAAGATTTCATGCTATCTCCTGATTATGCGCTTTCTTAAAGTAAAATTGATTTTGGCTTTGAATTTATAACAAGAATAAAAAGAAAAGATTTTTGCAACAAAAAAAATCCTCCATGAAGGAGGATTAAAAAACAGGGCAGAAAGAGAATTAAAAGTGGGTTGCAATGTTAAAAGCTCAATCGGTGTTATAAACATATACGATATTCTCTTTGTGTTGGTTTCAAGACATTCTATCTAAACAGAATTAAAGTTCAACATAAAAATAATATAAAATATGTAACTAAATGAA